>USEE01000034.1 GCA_900553645.1 uncultured Eubacteriales bacterium | reverse complement strand
GGCGCAGCCGCTTGTCCTTGACGCGGCGCGCTGGCTGTGCTACTTTTCTCTGCCGCTTTAAGCCATTATTCCCCTCCTCCATCGCCTAAATACCGTTCCCTCTATCGGTTGAGCCAAACTATAATCCCGCCTCAAAAAAATAAAAAGCACGGCACAGGCGACCATCCATCGTCCATGCCATGCCCTTACCATCAATACATATCAATGATTTCTCGCTTGCGCTGCGCCATTTCGTCCACGCGCTGTATGTACAATTCTATGTTGCGTACATTCGCCGCGCGCTCTATGCGCCTGTGCTCCGGGAATATCCACTTGCTTATCGCACCCGCGCCCAGCGCCAGATTGTGCGTCGTCTCTTCCATTACGTCTATATTGTACAGGCACGCCTTATCCGGCTTAGCATAGCCCACGTTTTCCAGATTGCCCGCCATGTACTTCTGCCTATACAGATAATACGGCCTGTACCCGGCGGCATAGGCCATATCGCGCGCCTGCTCCACCATGCGCCCCGCCGTGTCTGCGCCCACCTGAGTATAGTTCTTCTCATGCAGCTTGGACGCGCGCTTTATCGCCAGCGTATGCACGGTCACGCTGTCCGGCGCAAGCTCGCACACGCCCGCCATGCTCTTTTCAAACGTATCCATGCCCTCGCCCGGCAGAGCCGCTATCAAATCCATATTGATGTCGGTAAAGCCCATGCCGCGCGCCAGTTCATACGCCTCGATCGTTTCCTTCGTGGTATGGCGGCGGCCTATCAGCTCCAGCGTATCGTCGCACAGCGTCTGCGGGTTTATCGATATGCGCGTTATGCCCGCGCTGAGCAGCACGTTCAGCTTATCGCGGTCTATCGTATCGGGGCGGCCCGCCTCGCACGTCCATTCTATCGATTCCGGGAACTCGCGCTGTGCCGCCGCGATTACCCGCTCCAGCTGCTTTGCGTTCAGCGCGGTGGGCGTGCCGCCGCCCATGTACGACGCGCGCACCCTGAATCCGCGCTCGCGCATCATACGGCCGGTCAGTTCGATTTCACGCAGCAGTGCCTCGATGTACGGCTCCACCAGCGCGCCCCGCCCCAGCTCGTCCGACGCAAACGAACAGTACGAACAGCGCGTCGTACAGAACGGTATGCCTATGTACAGGTTAAACTCGTTCATAGGGTGGTTTATCAGCGGGCGCTGCACATCCACTATGTCCCTGAGCAGCGAGGCCTTGCGCGCGCTTACGTCGAACGTGTTTTCCAGCCAGTCCATTGCGCTCCGTTCGTCCATGCCGCGTTCCATCGCCTCGTATATCAGGCGCGTAGGGCGTATGCCCGTCAGCGACCCCCACGGCGGCCTTACGCCCAGATGGTCGCGCAGCAGCTCGTACAGCGTATGCTTTATCAGGCGTTTCAGCTGCTTTTTGTATTCCAGCGCGCCGCCGTCGGGTACAGCTATTTCGCCGGTGCGGCTTGCGCCTTCATATATAAAAGTCTCGCGCCAGATTCCGTCCTTCTCCTCGTGTGTATGCTCGATTACACGGCCGTCGCGCGCCTCCTGTTCGTTGGGGTCGCCCGGCATTCTGATTTCGGGCGCGGCAATGAACAGCCGTATTACCTCGCATATGTCATTAAAAAATTCAGGCAGTTGAGTAACAAGTATCATCGGCCGCTTACCTCATGCTCAATAGTAGTTTCGGGGCCATGACCGGGCAGCACGCGCGTCTCGCCCGGCAGCGTGTACAGTTTTCTGAGCGAGCGCCTGAGCTGCATTGCCGAGCCGCCCGGAAAATCTGTGCGCCCGAACGCCTCATAAAACATCGTATCGCCCGAAATCAGCACCTTCTGCTCGGGCAGGTAGTAGCTCACCGAACCCGCGGTATGGCCGGGCGTGTAGATTACCTCCACGTCCAGTCCGCATATATTCATATGCGCGCTTTCCAGCACGTCCAGCGGATAGTCCGCCTCAACCTGCGCCTGCTCTATGCCCGGACGACCCAGCGAGAGCTGAACATCAGTCAGCATCGCCGCGTCGCGCGGGTGTATGCGTATGTGCGCGCCGGTGCGCCTATGCAGCTCGGCCACCGCCTGAATATGGTCGAAGTGGCCGTGCGTCAGCAGTATGTCAGTCAGGCGGCAGCCCTGTGCCTCGCACGCCTCGATTATCTCGTCCGCCGCACCGCCGGGGTCGGCCACGAACGCCTCGCGCGTGTCCTTTACGCACACCACATGCGCGTTTTCGGCCATGGAGTTAGTGACTATCGTCTGTATTATGACCTGCATGTCAAAACCCTTTCTTCGAGTCGAGCAGTATCGTGACCGGGCCGTCGTTGACCAGCTCCACCATCATATGCGTGCGGAATCGGCCGGTTTCAACCTTAAAGCCGTCATCGCGCAGTGCACTCACCAGCTTTTCGTACAGCTTGTCGGCCTCGTCGGGTGCGGCTGCACCGGAGAAGCTGGGTCTGCGGCCATGGCGCGCATCGCCCAGCAGCGTAAACTGACTTACCAGCAGTATTTCGCCGCCCACGTCCTTTAGCGACAGGTTCATCTTTTCATCCGCGTCCTCAAACACGCGCAATCCCGCGATCTTGGCGCGGCAGTATTCCATATCCGCGTCGGTATCGCCCTCGGCCACGCCGCACAGCACCATGAAGCCGCGGCCTATCTGTCCCACCGTCTCGCCATTTACGCTTACGCTCGCGCGCGAGCACCTCTGCACCACGCATCTCATACGCAGTTTCCTCCGATAATGATTTCTATACGATTATATTATACATGACTTGTGTAAAGGCGCTTAGTGGTTTTGCAATTAAATTGGCAGAAACGCCGCCGCGCCCGCGATGCCGATCAGAATTACGCTTATGCCGCAGGCTGCCGAAGCCGCTCGTTCATGAATCTGCCGCCGCCCAGACCGGTTAAGCCGCCCGCGGCTAGCGCGGGCACGTGTTCATACCGGCATTCATTGTCCGTTGACTGTGCCTTTAGCTAAAATTTCTAAGCGTTTCTAAAAATAAACTTGCAATCGGGGCGAATGTTTGCTATAATACATAGGCAAAGTTCATTAGCACATGCTGTGAGCTCGCGCCGATGTGATGGAATTGGCAGACGTAACGGACTCAAAATCCGTCGCTGGCGACAGCGTGCCGGTTCGACCCCGGCCATCGGCACCATATGTCGCCCGGGCATTATTGTCCGGGCGCAATTCAGAATTTAGCTAAATGCGGATTATGTCCGCGATATATCGAGAGGAGATAAGATCATGAAGCATATTCAGACTATACAGCCCGCGTGTCTTAAGAACAGCGCCGTACACGGTGGCTGCGGCGAGTGCCAGACTTCCTGCCAGAGCGCCTGCAAGACTTCCTGCACCGTGGCCAACCAGAAGTGCCAGCAGAAGGACAAGTAAGGCCAGGTTTATTTGGTAATTGAGGCCTCCGTTTATCGGCAGGCCTTTTTTCATGTGTATGCGCGGACTATGTTCGGGCATAGCGGTTAGGTGTATGCCTTAAAATCGATTTTCAGTTAGACTATGTACCATCTGTTTTTCATTTTAATGACATACGCGAGAAAGGAAAAAATATGCTGCATGTATTTAAGGCTTTAGGCGCGATGATCGCAATGGACGTCGATTCGGGCAGTGTTCACATGGTGGACGAGCCTGCTTACGAGGTACTCAGCCGCATAGAGACGATGGAGCCCGACGCGATAGTCGCCGAGCTGAAGGATCGCTTTGACGAAAACGATCTGCGCGAGATCATTGCCGAGATCGACGAGATGAAGCAGGCGGGGCAGCTTTTGACCAACTACGACTACACGGGGTTGGAGATAAAGACTGCGGGCACGGTCAAGGCGATGTGCCTGCACGCGGCGCACGATTGCAACCTGCGCTGCAAGTACTGTTTTGCGGACGGCGGCGACTATCACGGCCAACACCGGATGCTCCTGCCCTACGACGTGGGCGTAAAGGCGCTGGACTGGCTGATCGCCCATTCGGGCAATCGTCACAACCTTGAGGTTGACTTTTTCGGCGGCGAGCCGCTCATGAACTTCGACGTAGTAAAGCGCCTGGTCGAGTACGGCCGCAAGCGCGAGGCGGAGACCGGCAAGCATTTCAACTTCACCATAACCACCAACTGCGTGGCCCTAAACGACGACAGGATGGAATTCATAAATCGCGAGATGAAGAACATCGTGCTGTCGCTGGACGGCCGCAAGAGCGTGCACGATTTCATGCGCCCCACCGCAAACGGCAAGCCGTCCTACGACATAATAATGCCGAACGCGCTAAAGATGGCGAAGATGCGCGGCGACAAGGAGTATTATGTGCGCGGCACGTACACGGCGATGAACCCGGACTTTTCTAAGGATGTAATTGCGCTGAACGACGCTGGTTTTGAGCAGATTTCGGTTGAGCCGGTAGTTCTGACCCCCGACTCGCCCTACGCGCTGCGTCCCGACCAGCTGCCCATGCTGAAGGAGCAGTACGAGGAGCTGGGACAGGAGTACATACGCCGCCGCGCGGCGGGCCACTTCATCAACTTCTTCCACTTCAACGTGGATCTGGAGGGCGGCCCCTGCATCCGCAAGCGTCTGAGCGGCTGCGGTTCGGGCGACGAATACGTCGCCGTGACCCCCGAGGGCGACATCTACCCGTGTCACCAGTTTGTAGGCCGCGAGGGCTACAAGATGGGCAGCGTCCTGGACGGCAGTTTCGACACGACCATACAAAAGCGTTTCGCTGCCAACCATGTCCTGAACAAGGAAAAGTGCCGCTCCTGCTGGGCGCGCTTCTACTGCTCGGGCGGCTGTGCAGCCAACGCTCAGCTACTCAACGGCGACATCTCCAAGCCCTACGACATGGAATGCGAGCTGGAGCGCAAGCGTCTCGAATGCGCGATAGCGGTTTACGCCATAGAGCGTGAGAACCGTTTGAGGGCAAAGGAGCAGGAGGAGAAGTAACTAAGGCGGGACGCGTTCTTCTTTTCAGCAGAAGAGCACGGAAACGCCGGATAGTTTCGCAGTGGTACTGCTCTCCCGCATAATCGCTTTGGCACGGTTATTTGAAGGTATTTGATATTCAGAGCGCTTTGCGCTTTCTTACGCCGCCGGTTCTGATTTAGAGCCGGCGGCGCTTATTTATACTGCGCGCTTCGGGGCTGCGCGAACGGAAGGCGGCTTATTGCGCCGTCTGCGGCTGCGTCCACAGTTTTCCGGGAGCGCTTGCGCCTGAAATGCCGCGAATCTGCATACTAAAAAAACGCTGCCGCGCTCGATATTGCTTTGGAGCGCGCAGCGGTTTCGCCATCGTTGCTGCTTGGAGATTTCTATTTAGTCTTTTGCTTATTTACGGATTACAATTTTTGCAAGGCACATACCCCTGCTTAATGGCTTCGTCGCGCGACTTTAACTCCACCCGGTTCTTTTCAGCCGGGAGCGTGTGGCAAGACTGGCGATGGAACTTCTTCGTATTTTTGTTGCCTATGTAGGTTTCGCCTACTGGCTCGTCGGCGGTTATTGACTTGAAGTTGCGCTCGGCGGTCAGCGTTATTGTTTTGCCGTCGCTATTTACCGTAATCGTGCCGTTTTTATCCGTGCGCAGCACGTTCGCGCCCGCGCTGCTCAACCTTTTTAGCGTTTCATCCGCAGGGTGGCCAAAGTCATTGTCCGCGCCCACCGATATTACCGCCCACTGCGGCGACACTTCCCGCAAGAACTCCGCGCCCGAGGACGTCGCCGCGCCGTGGTGCCCTACCTTTAGCAGGTCGCTTTTCAGCTCCGTGCCCGAGTCGATGAGCGTCTGCTCCTCGCCCAGCCCCGCGTCGCCGGTCAGCAGCATAGACGTGCGCCCATACACCACGCGCAGTATTATCGACGTATCGTTAAGGTCGCTTATATCCGCCGTATCCCCTATCGGCGCGAGCACGTACACGTCCGCGCCGCCCAGCTTCAGCGTATCGCCCGCGCTCAGCGTGCCCAGGCTTACGCCCTGCTTTTGGGCATACCGCTTATAGCTTATAAAATAGTTCTGGTCATAATCCAGCGTGCTGGAATATGCCGCGTCCACGCGCACTTTGTTCAGCGGCCCGCACAGCCCGCCCACGTGATCGTCGTGCGGGTGCGTATTTACCATATATTTCAGCTCGTCCACGTCCAGCGCATTCATCAGCGCCACCAGCTTTGAGCTGTTGTCCGCGGTGCCGCCGTCCACTATCATGGATTCGCCGTCGCACGTTATAAGGCAGGAATCGCCCTGCCCCACGTCGATGAAGCGCGCGGTAAGGTCGGCCCGCGCGCACAGCGGCGCGGCGATCAGGCACAGCGCCATAAGCGCCGCGCAGACCGCCCGCACGCGGCGCATAATTTTCATCACGATTTAGCCGCCCCCAGCAGCTCAACCCCGCCCACCGGCAGCTCGCGCGATATGCGGTCGAGCGCAATCTGGTCGAGCGTGGCTATTATTACGGTGCCCTCCGCATCGTATTCCTCGCTGATTACATTGCCCTGCTCATGTATGCGGCTGACAAGCTGACCCTTGGAGTAAGGCACGCATATGCGCACCCGGTGCAGCATCGCCGCCGCGCGCGATTGTATCTCGCGCAGAAGTTCGTCCAGACCCTCGCCCGTGCGCGCCGATACGTAGAATTGACCCTTAGGCAAAGGCATACGCTCGGTCAGGTTGTCGCACTTATTGAACGCCTCTATTACGGGCTTGCCGCCCGCGCCCAGCTGTGCCAGCACCTCGCCTACTACCTTGCGCTGTGCGCGCCATTCGGGGTTGGACGCGTCCGATACCACTACAAGCAGGTCGGCCTTGACTACCTCCTCCAGCGTGGCCTTGAACGCGCTGACCAGTTCGTGCGGCAGCTTGTTTATAAAGCCGACCGTATCGATAAGCAGGCAGCTCTGATTGTCAGGCAGTGACAACTGCCGCGTGGTGGTGTCCAGCGTGGCGAACAGCTTATCCTCGGCCAGCACGTCCGCGCCCGACATGCGGTTGAGCAGCGTGGACTTGCCCGCGTTGGTGTAGCCCACCAGCGCGACTACCGGCACGCCGTTTTTCTGACGCTGACGGCGCTGAAGTTCGCGCTGGGCGATAAGCTCTTTAAGCTCGGCATTCACGTCGGCTATGCGGCGGCGTATGTAGCGGCGATCCTGCTCCAGCTTGCTTTCGCCGGGGCCGCGCGTGCCTATGCCGCCCGCGAGTCGGCTAAGTGCCGTGCCCTGACCCGTGAGCCGAGGCAGTCTGTATTGAAGCTGTGCCAGTTCGACCTGGAGCTTGCCCTCGCGCGAGCGGGCGCGCTGCGCGAATATGTCAAGTATAAGTCCGGTGCGGTCGATGCACCTTACGCCTATGCCCTCCTCCAGATTGCGCAGCTGCGCGCCGGTCAGCTCGTCGTCGAATATACAAATGTCTATGTCGAGCGCCTGAGCGGTGAGCGACAGCTCCTCCACCTTGCCCGAGCCGATATAGGTTGCCGGGTCGGGTTTAGGCAGCCGCTGGAGCACGCGCTCTATCACCACGCCGCCCGCCGTATCGGTCAGCGCCGCCAGCTCGTCCAGCGATTCGGCGCTGTCCACCGAAACCAGCATGGCGCGCTCCTCCTCCGATTCCAGCCCCGACCACGCGCGCACGCGCCCGTCGGCCAGCGCGATTTCGTGCATCCATTCCTCCTGCGGAATGCGGCCTACCGGCACGCACGGCGGCTCGATTACCTCGACCGCGCCGCCCGCGCCCATTTCGCCTAAAAAGCCCACGCCTATTTCGCGCGCATTGCCGCCCCTTACGCTGATTGCGGCCATCGCGTCGAAGTTCATGCTCCTGAGCGCCTGCCTGTCCACGCCGGACAGGCGCGCCTCGCCCTCCGGGTGCGTGTGTATGCACCTTATCATGGACAGCCGACCCGGATTGCGCCTAAGGCGCAGGCTTTTCAGCGGCACGCTCTCGGGGCCGCCCACGGTTATGTCCATCACGCGCCCGTCGCGGCTGATGTACACGCTGACCTCGCGGTTGCATATGGCCGTGAACGCCGCCATGCGCTCTATTATCTCGGGCGGCGCGAAGCAATCGCCCTCCGCCTGAATATCATATACCTCGCGCAGCCGGTCTATCGCCGACTGGCGCACGCCGTCAATATTGCCGTTTACCTTGTTTTCGTTCATGAATCCTCCCAAAGCCGCTGTGCGGCGGTCTAAAAGTCGATCATACGGGCGGCTCTGCCCGCGCACACCGCGCGCGGCGCATATGTATTTGCCCGCCCGGACGCATATGCACTTCATCATAGCTTCTGCGCCCGCCTAGAATATTATACCACATCGCGTCGATTTGTAAAGTAAATTTACTTGACGTAATTCAGTTTACGGCTAAAAAGCCATTTTCATAATCGTTGCTTTTCTTGAAAGTATATGATATTATAGTGTCGTACCGAATCATTATTTTTACTTTTGTGCTCATCTGAACATTTCAGGAGGTGTACATCGATGTTCAGAAATCATCTGCGTCGTATTGGCATAATCATACTGATGCTCTCGCTCATGATCCCGCTGGTTCCCTCTCCGGCAAGTGCGGCTCTTCTATATGATGGCAACGGGAAAAGGCTGCCGGAATACGTTCAACTTGGTCGCACTATTCGGATAACGGTTGCTGATTATTTGGCTCCATACAACCTTAATATATCCAACCCGTCCATAGTTAAGGTCACAAACTTGGGCAAGCATACTTTTGAGCTTGAATTTCTAAAGTCCGGAAAGGTCACAATAACGGTCAGCAAAGTAGGAAGATTTGCCAAAGGCATTCACACATTTGAAGTGCGCAAGCAGTTGGTTAAGATACTGAACGTATCCCCGGCCAATCTTTATATTGCCCCCGGAGAACAGCGCACTATTTCTGCGAGAGTATCCCCCCGGAACGCGCCGCACATCATGTATTACAGCGCCAGCAAAGCTAATATTGCAACAGTTGACAAACAAAGCGGCAAAATAACCGCAGTCGGACGCGGCAATATGGTAATAAATGTATACGCCAAGGTTGATTCAAGCACCTCAATTTTCGACCCGAGCACTAAAGATGCAAGAGTAAGAGTATACGTCGGCGATTACATGGGCGATGTAAATCATGTGGACGAAACCAGCATACTCCTATCCATGCGCACCCGCTCGACCGGCCTTAACCCCGCCGATTTTGAACTCAGGCGCGTGGATTCGGGCGAGGCCGCGCCGGGCATTTACGCGCTGGAATTTCCGAACGAGAGAAGCGTCATACTCCATCTGAACGAGCGGCTCAAAACCGGGCGGTACGAGGTGTGGCTGGACGGACGCAAGCTTTCGTTCTGGTTCAACGCGCCCGATCCCACGCCCACGCCTGTGCCGACGGCTGTTCCTACGCCTGAACCCACTCCCGAACCTACCGCCGTTCCCACGCCTGAACCCACTCCCGAACCTACCGCCGTTCCT
>USEE01000033.1 GCA_900553645.1 uncultured Eubacteriales bacterium | reverse complement strand
CAGCGCTGAGTCCATCGTGAAGAACATCAAGGTGAACGGCGTGAATGTGGTGGTTTCCACGACCTATAAGTAAGCCAAACGAATAAGCCCCCCCAATCCCCTCTTTTGCAGGAGCGGCGCTGAAAATGCGCCGCTCCTGGTGGTTTTGGGGACTTGACAATCCTCCTTTTTCTGACTATAATAAACGCGATATGCAAAGACGATGACGTGCAAAGAGCCGAATTGATCGGGCGCAGAGCGAACCGGGGAGGGTGCAAGCCCGGTGCGCAGGCAGTTCGGCAGCCCTGCAAGGAGTCCCCGGCGAGGAGCCGGGCGTGCCGCCCGCGTTATGGGCGCTGAGAGGATGCGTCTGTCCGTTTGGCAGGCGTATCAACCGGAGTGGTACCGCGAATGCGTCTGTTCGTCCCCGGACGGCAGGCGCTTTTTTGTACCCTGAAAAATCTGAATACCATCGAAGGAGAGAATTTCACCATGAAGAAGATGACTTCCGGCGAACTGCGCAGCATGTGGCTCAATTTCTTTAAGAGCAAGGGCCATGCCGTGATTCCGAGCGCTTCCGTCATTCCGGAAAACGACCCGACCGTTCTGTTCACCACCGCGGGCATGCACCCGCTCGTTCCGTATCTGCTGGGCAGCAAGCATCCGGCCGGCACGCGCCTGACCGACGTGCAGAAGTGCATCCGCACGGGCGATATCGACGAGGTGGGCGACGCGTCCCACCTGACGTTCTTCGAGATGCTGGGCAACTGGTCGCTGGGCGACTATTTCAAGAAGGAAATGATCGCTTGGAGCTGGGAGTTTCTGACCAGCCCGGAGTACCTCGGTCTCGACAAGGACAAGCTTGCGTTCACCGTGTTTGAGGGCGAAGGCGATATCCCGCGCGACGACGAAGCCGCGGGTTATTGGATGGAGAACGGCGTGAAGAAGGAGAACATCTACTTCCTCCCGCGCGAGCATAACTGGTGGGGCCCGGCGGGCCAGACCGGCCCCTGCGGCCCGGATACCGAGATGTTCATCATCAAGGATCAGCCGCCGTGCGGCCCGGACTGCTCTCCAGCCTGCTCCTGCGGCCGCTTCCTGGAAATCTGGAACGACGTGTTCATGCAGTATAACAAGACCGCCGATGGCCAGTATGTGCCGATGGCGAAGAAGAACGTGGATACCGGCATGGGCCTTGAGCGCACGGTCTGCACCCTCAACGGCTGCAAGACGGTCTACGAGACGGACGCGTTCACGAACATCATCGCGAAGATTTCCGAGCTGTCCGGCAAGCACTATGACGACGACGAGGCGACCACCAAGGCGTTCCGCATTGTGGCCGACCATCTGCGCACCTCGACCTTCATCATGGGCGATCCGCGCGGCGTCAGCCCCAGCAACGTCGATCAGGGTTACGTGCTGCGCCGCCTGATCCGCCGTGCCGTGCGTTTTGGCATGGAGCTGGGTATGCCGGAGGGCTTCACCGCCGAAATCGGCAAGGTCGTCATCGATCAGTATGCCGAGGTCTATCCGGAACTCAAGCAGAACGAGAACTTCGTGCTGGAGCAGTTCAAGCTGGAAGAGACTCGTTTCGCCCGCACGCTGCGTCAGGGCGAGCGCGAGTTTGAGAAGGCCGTGTCCCGCATGGGCGAGAACAAGGTCATCGACGGCGTGGTTGCGTTCAACCTGTACGCGACCTATGGTTTCCCGATTGAGATGACCCGCGAGCTGGCGAAAGAGCACGGCCTGACGGTGGACGAGGCGGGCTTCGAGAAGCACTTCGCCGAGCATCAGAAGAGCAGCCACGCGGGCGCTGAGCAGCGCTTCAAGGGCGGCCTGGCGGACAGCAGCGCCCAGAGCGCGCGCCTGCATACCGCGACCCACCTGCTTCATGCGGCGCTGCGCCGTGTGCTGGGCGACGAGGTTGCGCAGAAGGGCTCCAACATCACGCCGGAGCGCCTGCGTTTCGACTTCTCCTTTGGCCGCAAGGTGACCAAGGACGAGCTGGCGCAGGTTGAGGCGCTGGTTAACGAGTGGATTAAGGCGGATGTGCCGGTTGTGATGACCGAGACGACCGTCGAGGACGCGAAGAAGGAAGGCGCGATCGGCCTGTTCGAGAGCAAGTACGGCGAGCGCGTTAAGGTATACACTATGGGCCAGTTCTCCAAGGAAATCTGCGGCGGCCCGCACGCCGGCAACACCGGTGATCTGAAGCACTTCCACATTCAGAAGGAAGAGTCTTCCTCTGCCGGAGTGCGCCGCATAAAGGCCACCATCGACGCGAACAAATAATCTTATCTCAGGCATAAACAGCAGCGCCCGCTTTCGGATTGATTTCCGAGAGCGGGCGCTTTTATCTTCGTCTTGTTAACTGGCCTAAAAAACCAACCCGCTTCCCTGCTGCTTGGGACGCGGGCTGGTTTATTGCCTTACATGTTATTCGGCGTCTTCATCGCCGTATATGAAGTTGTGCAGCCGTTCCGTGTTCTCGTCCAGATCGGCGCGTATCACCCATTTGCCGTCGAACATGCCGCTCTTGAACGTGCCGTCCGCGGGTATGCGCAGCTGCTCTATGCCGCCCGAGAGCGCGTCGGCCGCCTTCATACCCAGACCCACCGCATCGAAGAACGATATGTTGGTGCGTATGCTGCCCCACAGGTGCAGCGCCGTGCCGAACAGATCGAACGTGGATTGCTTAGAAAGCTTGTTGCCTATCGCGGTCAGCACCTCGCGCTGGCGTTCGGTTCGCCTGTATTCGGTATCTAGCTTACGTATGCGCGAATATGCAAGCGCCTGCTGGCCGGTCAGATGCGTGTTTTCACCGTAAGTCTCGAGGTCGCTGAAGTCCTTGCCCTTATACGCGCCGTTCTGCTTTGCGTCCTCGCGGTAATAGCCCAGTATATTATTCACATGCTTCATTTCGTCATATGTCACGTCCATTTCGATGCCGCCTATCGCGTCGATTATGTCCGCAAAGCCCGCGAGGTTCACGACCGCGTATTCGCTTATATTCATACCAAAGCATTCGTTGACGGTCTTCATCGCGAGATTGGGGCCGCCGAAGCGGAACGCTGTGTTTATCTTGTACTTCTTCTTTTTGCCGGGTATGTTTACCTCGGTATCGCGCAGTATCGAGGTCAGCTTTATCTGACCGGTCTGCTGATTGATCGAGGCGATTATCATGGTATCGGTGCGGCCGTTGCCCTCCAGCGAGCGCGCGTCGTTGCCCAGCAGCAGAACGTTGCGCCAGCCCTGACCCAATTCCGCACTTATCGACAGATCGCCGTCCTCGATATGCACCTTTTCCGACGGGTCGAGTTCGGTAAGCAGCTCGCGCTCCTCATCGGTAAGTCCCAGCGCGTCGGCCAGCGAATCCGCGTCGGTTGCCGTCTCGGATCCGGTATCGCCCTCGGCCAGCACCGGCATAGCCGCGCACAGCGTCATAATCAGCGCCAGCATCAGGCAGATCATACGTGCAATCATCTTATTCATGCGCACACCTCAAATATCGCTTTATAATACGGCAGAGCCGTATGACTTTGACGAATCGTGTCGAAATATGGTTGCGTCAAATTGGTTTTATTTTACGCCCCGCAGGTTTACAGCGCATCGGGTTAGGTATATGATTAGCGTAACCCCACGCTTATAACGCTTATGGAGATGTATTACAGATGGATATGGAAAAACTGCTTTGCGATATTGAGCAGGTCGCGCGGCGCGCATCGCGCATAATGCTGGACGCGCACAAGCCCGCCGAGCATAAAAAGGAAGGCCATTACAACTTCGTGACCGATTCGGACGTAGCGGTACAGAATATGCTGATAAGCGAACTGGGCAGGCTTTTGCCCGGCGCGCTGTTCTTCGCCGAGGAAAAGGAGAATCAGCAGTTGACCGACGATTACACGTTTGTGATAGACCCCATCGACGGCACGCTCAACTTCATGCGTTCGCGCGCCTGTTCGGCAATATCGATCGCGCTTATGCAGAATAAAGAACCGGTGCTCGGTCTGATATACGACCCGTACAGGGACGAAATGTTCGCCGCCTTAAAGGGCAAGGGCGCATACCTGAACGGGACTCAGATTCACGCGTCTGACATGCCGTTTGAACGCGCAATGGTATCGGTGGGCACGTCGCCCTACTATGCCGAACTGGCCGACAGGACGATGGCTATCGCGCTGGACTTCCTCAAGCAGGGCGGCGATCTCCGACGCACGGGTTCGGCGGCGCTTGACCTGTGCGACATCGCGTGCGGCCGACTGGACGTATTCTATGAATTGAAGCTGTCGCCGTGGGACTTCTGCGCGGGCGCATTGATTATTCTGGAGGCAGGCGGACGCTTTGAACTGCCCGTAAACGGCAAGGCGGGCGCGCGCAACTACGGCGTACCGGGCTTCATGCTGGCCGCGAACCAGAAGTGCTTTGACAAGGCGCTCGAAATTATAAACGCGCACAAGTAATACATACGCCTTATGCCTTAAACGAAAAACCATCCGTCACCAGCTTGGTGCCATGTGACGGATGGTTTTCTTTATAGTCAGCCAATCGGATAGTCGGTAAGATACTTATCCAGCAGTCCGCATTCGTCCAGCAGCTTGAACAGAGTATAGCGCGTGCGGTAGTCCTTGGCGCAGTGCATGGACAGATTGACCAGATCGTCGCCCACACCGCACTCGGCGGGCGTAAGCGGCGCGCCCAGTTCCACCATTGCCGCGCATATTTCGTCATACTCGGGCATCAGCGCAATCGCAGCACGTATGTCGGATATGCGCTGCTGTGCGCGGAGTATGCGGCGCTGCTGCTCCTCCCACGTGAGGAAGTCGCCCTCGTTTTCGCTCATTATCGCGCGCGCGTTGGCCTCGCCGTATGCGCTTATCATCCACTGCTCACGCTCGGCGCGGTTAAGTCGCTTTGCACGGATTGCGTCCATGTCGAGGTTGCTTATGTCCTCGCTCGCGAACTTCTTAAATATCGGCCACACCATCAGCGTCGCCACGCCCACCGACGCGCCGTGCGAGGGCGCGCGATTACCGCGCAGCATCTGCTGCATCTCCCAGTAGTGCGCGATGTTGTGCTCAACCGAGGCCACGGCGCGCGTATGGCCGATTATCATTATCGTCACGCCCGCCAGCAGCAATGCCTCGATCAGCACGCGTATACCGTATTCCGTGCGCGCGCGAATCTCGGGGATGTTCTTTAACAGCTTGTTTATCGCGTCGGTCACGATTTCGCCGCACACATCGCAATACGGCTCGTCGTTTATGATATTACCTATCATCCAGTCGCATTTGGCGATGTATTTACCAAGCACGTCGCCCACGCCCGCGCATACCATGCTCAGCGGCGCGGTGCGCAGTATCTCGGTATCGCACACGATTATCTCCGGGCAGGGGCCGCTTCGGTGTATTTTGAGTCCCTTAAACGTGAGCGGCGCAACTACTGAGGTATAGCCGTCCATTGAGGGCGCAGTGCCCACGCTCACAAACGGCAGGCCGGTGCGCGCGGCGTTTACGCGCGTGGTGTCGGTTATCGAGCCGGAACCGACCGCGACGAGGAACTCGGTCTCGGGCTGTATGCTCAAAAGCACCTCGCCCACCGCGCGTTCGTCGGGATCCATCGGGTCGTCGCGCACTATAACGCACTCTATCACGTCAAATCCGGCGGCGCTCAGCGTGCGGCTCACGTCGCGCCCCGCGATTTCATACGTATTATTGTCGGCAACCAGCACGCAGTGCGTGCCCAGCCCGCGCGCGCGTATGTAACCGGGTATGCGCGCGATCAGGTTCGCGCCAACGTATATGTCCTGACTGGGCAGCGTATGCGCGCAGCCGCACGCGCATTCTATGCCTGAAATGAGCAGCTTGCCGTTTTCGTCGTATTCAAGATGGTAGGCCATATGTTTTCTCCTTTGCGCTTAATGTATAGCCCTATGATATTACATTTTTCCAAGCGTAGTTAAAACTAAACGCATTGCTTTATTCGTATAGCTTTTTTATAAGTTAAGCGGAGTTCAGTCAGTTTAAGGCGAAGGTCACGCCCAAACTGTTTTCCGCCTGTGCAAAGCCCTCAAGATAAAAAGCGTGGACAGGAAGCAATCGTTCCCGCCCGCGCAAATACATTTACATCAGATATGACCTACATCAACCGTTTCGCCCGCATTCTCGCTTTGCGGTATCAGGCTGTCATCGAAGTGAACCATTACGCCCGCCGCACTGAGCGCTGACTGTACCGCCGCCATATCAACGTCGGCCGCCGCGCACTTTTCGTCCAGCGCGTGCGCCGCGACTATGCCCGCCGCCTGGCCGGTCTGTATCGCCGGGGGTATCACGCGCAGCACGTCCCACGCATAGCCGCACGCGCTTGCCGAGCGTCCCGCCGTGATGAAGTTGGGATACTCGCGGCGCACAAGGCAGCGCAGCGGCACCTCGAACAGATAGTCGCGCCGGTCGAAGTCGCATATCGCGCCCACGGAATCGTCAAAGTGGCAGTATGCATCCTCCACCCTGAGCGTGTAATCACCGTCGATGTGGCGCGTCGTGCGGAACTGCGGCATACCGGGCAGCTGCACCACGTCGCGCTCGAAGCGCGTTTCGCTGCTTAGCTTTTCCAGTATCAACTTATGGTTGTCGATTATGTAGCGGCTTATCTCACGCACATCCACGCCGCTCATCAGCGGCTTGCCCGGCATCTGGTTATCGCCGTACAGGCTTGCGCCGCCGCCCGCTATCGAATACAATGCGTTATCGATGTTGCCGGTTTCGATGGCCTTTTTGCAATGCTCGAGGTCTATCGCGCGACCAATGTAGGTGAAGTAGTTGCCGCCCTGCTTGGTGGGCACGCCCGCGCGCTCCAGCAGGTCCGCGTCGCCAGTTGCGTCGATGACTACGCCCGCGCTGTAAAACTCGCGACCGCTCTTGCTTTCTATGATTACGCCGGTGCAGCGCGTATCCTGCATAACCGGCTTAACGGCCAGCGCGTCGTAGAGTATATCCACGCCCTCGTCGTCCAGCAGTCTGCTCAGCTCCATCGCGAATATGTCGGGAGAAAAGCGCGTTACGTAACGCGACTGTTCGCCCGGATGCATGCCGCATTCGCGCCACGCCTCGGGCAGCGAATCATAGCCCAGCCGTATCGACAGGCGCAGAAGCTCCTCGCACATGCCGCCGATTATCGGCGTGCCGCGCCCGTTGCACATTGGCACGAACAGGTTGATAAGCCCCAGCGTGGCCAGTCCGCCCAGCTTCAGGCTCTTTTCGATCAGCAGCGCCCGCTTGCCCGCGCGCCGGGCCGCCAGCGCGGCGGCAATGCCCGCCACGCCGCCGCCTGCGACAACCACGTCGTACTCGCCCGCCACGCGCACGCGGCTGGCTTCCTCAACGTACTGCATACGCCTTTCCTCCACAATCAATTATTCAAACAGGGTGTCGATTCGATACGCCCAGTATACTTCCTTTTCCGCAACCGGCATGAAGTACAGTTCCTTAAACGACTCCACATCGCCCACGGTGATCTTTATGTCGTGCGCGCCCGACGTGAGGTCGGCATACGTGCACTTGCGGTTGTCGGCGCGATGGTACGCCGGGATTACCACGGTGTAGTCGGGCGTGTCGATCACGGTCTTGCCGTCCAGCTCGACCTTGAGCGGGTTGCGGCAGCAGAACTTGAGCCACACGGTGCTGGGCTTATCGGTGAGCGTAAAGCGCGTGCTGAACGTCAGCGTCTTTGCGTCCTTTATGCCCAGTTCACTGGCGGACAGGCGGTTTTCGGCCACGCCGATTTCGGTTTCCACGCCGTCCACGCACATGCGCCAGTCCATCGAGGGCAGTATCGTCAGCGGCATTTCCTCATAGTCCCAGAAAATGCCGTTCACTATGCGCTTGAGGCGCAGGTGGCCGCGGTATGCGATTTCCTTCTTCACGGGCGCGGTCAGCGTCAGCGTGCATTCGGCCTTGCCCTCGGCGGGTACTTCCACATGCACGGGTTCTGCCTTAAAGCCGGGCACATCCGCCTCAACGTCGAATATCTGCGGTATGTTTTCGTGATTTTTGAAGCATACCTTCAGAGTGCGGGTCTCGCCGGGCTTGAATACCGGCTTGCCGTCCTGATGGTACAGTTCCACATCAAGATCGTTATTCTTGTGCGAGCCAAGCGGGAGTTTATAAACCTCAACCGCGCTCTGGTAAGGTATGGTGTAGACAGACTTGTCGGTCTGCTGAGAATAGTGCATCTGCAGTATGTCGCGCGCGGCTATCGAACGCTCGGTCAGCTCGGTGATGTTCTTGGGCACGTTGAAGCCGGTTACAGGGCGGCTGACGGCGATATTTTCGCCCAGCGGCTCAGTCCAGTACTTGTCAAGATACTTGGTTCCGTACAGTATGCCCAGCAGCGAACCCAGCGTCGCCACGGTGCAGTCGGTATCATAGCCACAGTCGATGGTGGTAAGCATCTGCGCGGTGAAGCCCTCCTCATACAGCCAGCCCACCAGCGTGAACGCGATGTTGACCGGCGCATAGGTGAAGTTGTCGCCCGCGAAGTTGTCGATGATCGCCTGACGCGCATCGACCCAGCTTGCGCCCGCGTGATACTTTTCCAGCAGCAATTCTACCGCGCGGCGCACGGCGCAATCCTTGGGCAGGTAGCCCAGCGCGCGATCGATCAGCTTGAACTTGTCGGTTTCGAGGAACGCCATGCTCTCCAGCACCGCAAAGAAGATTTCGCCATACACGCCTTCGCCGCCCGCGTGGTCAACGCTTGCGTCCTGATAGGCATAATACGCGGCCAAATCGGGCATACCCGCGCACATGACCGCCCATATCTCGGAGCGGATGGGCGAGCCCATGCAGTCGGTGAAAAAGTTATTAAAACAGCCCGCCAGAGGATAGCCCAGACCGCGGCGCATGTTGGTCAGCGAGTGTCCGTACTCATCCCACTCGAAGTGCACGTGATCCAGCCATTCGCGGCTGATTATGGACACGTCGGCGCGGCCGCCGTTCTGCTCAACGCAGTGCAGGTTCACCAGTTGCAGATCCAGATCGTCGTTTTCCACAGCGCCCACGAACTGCTGGGTATAACCCTTTATGTCCATCAGCTCCATGCGGCCTTCGAGTGGGCCGCCCAAGGTGCCGCCGATGTTTTTGCCCATCCAGCAGGCGTAAACACGGTCAAAAAACGTTTTCTTATCCTCAATGGCGTTCATTATTTTTCCTCCTTATACTGCCGAACAGTCTGCGGCCGGGCGCGTTTTTGTACGCAGCCAACCGTATTTTTCACACACATTATACCCTTGCGCATGGCATTTGGCAAGAGTGTATTTACAAAAATGCAATTTCGATTCTAAAAGTAAAACGCGCCGCCCGGGCTTGGCTTACCCGGACGGCGCTGTGGCTTATGCTAATAGTTTTTGCGAGCGGTTATTAACGACCGAACTGAGCGTCGTTGTTGCCCGACTTGGTGGTCCACATCTCCAGCATGTTGATGGGATCGTTGAAGTCGGCCAGCCAGCCGTTGCGCGCTACGTCGTAG
>USEE01000032.1 GCA_900553645.1 uncultured Eubacteriales bacterium | reverse complement strand
TTCATCGCAGGCGATTATGCCCGCGGGAGTGATGATGTAATTGACTGGCGCGTCGTGCGCCCCGGTCGGTACGCGCTCAATCACCTGGCACGTGTATGCCAGCGCCGCCGCCGTCGTATTTACGTTTGCAAGGAATCGATCATAATACCCGCCGCCATAGCCCATTCGCCCGCCGCATCTGTCAAACGCCAGTCCGGGCACTATGGTCAGGTCAGGCGCGCCCATCAGCTCGTCCGTGCCGACCGGCTCAGGTATAAAGTACTTGCCCGGCCTAAGATCGTCGAGGCTCATTATGCGAATCGCGTGCATTTCGCCCTGTTCAGCGCAGCGCGGCAGATAAACCGCCTTGCCGCATTTAAGCGCCGCGTCGATTATGCCGTGCGTCGCGACTTCACTGTCTATCGAGTAATATATGAACACGCTTTGCGCGTTCAGCCATATATCGCTGCTTGTCAGTATACGCTCTATCGCAAGCGATTCCGCTTCCCGCTCCGCTTCGCTGAGCGAGTCGCGTTTATAGCGCATCTTTCGCCGAAAATCCACGCGCGTCAGCATATTCTGCGCTCCACACGCGCACTGGGGCTTAGCATTATCTCATACGGAATAGTGTCCGCAATTTTAGCCAGCTCCTCGGGAGTTATGCGCTCCCCGCCCTGCGCGCCCATCAGCACGGCCTCGTCGCCCACCTTTGCGCCCTCAATGTCGGTCACATCTACCATTATCTGATCCATGCACACGCGACCCACGACCGGCGCGCGCCTGCCGCGCACCAGCACATGCGCCCTATTTCCGAACGCGCGCAGGTATCCGTCGGCATAGCCCACCGGCAGCGTCATTATGCGCGACTGCCTCTCAGTCACAAACGTGCCGCCATAGCTTATCGCCGTGCCAGCGGGCACGTCCTTTACGAAAAGCGCGTGCGTGACCCACCTCTGCGCGTATTTCAGCCCCTCGACAAACGGCGAAAAGCCGTACATCGACACGCCCATGCGCACCATGTCCATGTCGTATTCGGGATAGCGTATCATGCCTGCACTGTTGTCGATGTGCATTATCGGGCTGAACCCGCTTTGCGCTATCTGCGCGCACATGGTCTTGAAGCGCTCGGCCTGCATACGGGTGCAGCTTTCGGCCTGTGCGCCCTCCTCGTCCGCACGGGCAAAGTGCGTAAACGCGCCCTCAAGCTCGATTTCGGGATGCGCCTTAACAAAGTCCAGCATCGCGCCCAGCTCTTTAGCGTCGCGCGCGCCAATGCGCCCCATGCCGGTATCCAGCTTTATATGTGCCCTTGCGCGCTTGCCGGTCGCCTTTGCCGCCTCCGAAAGCAGCTTCAGTGTGTCCAGATCGGGCGCGGCCTGACTGAGGAAACAATCCACAGCCATGCGGGCGCACGCCGCGTCCGCGCCGCCCAGCACCAGTATCGGGCAGTCAAAGCCCATCTCCCGCAGTTTCGCGCCCTCTTCGGGTATGGCGACCGCGCCGCCCCATGCGTTTTGTCTCAGCGCCTCGCTTAGCACCGCGTCCGCGCCGTGGCCGTATGCGTCGGCTTTAACCACGGCCAGCCAGCGCACGTCGGGTCTTAGATATGCGCGCAGTATGCGCATGTTATCCGCGATTGCGGATGTATCGGTTTCAATCCAAGTAGGTCTTGCCGTCACAAAGCCAGCACCCGTTCCTGCATAAGCAAATTATTTAAGTCTTACCGATAAAAGGGGCAAAAATCCCCTATGCGCTATATTATATCATATGTTCGGCTCAATTGCCATACACGCGCACGCAAATTCACTTTTTATACCTTTGAGCGACAAATTTGCCGCCGGACTGCCTAGTTTGAATCCGCCTTAAAAGGCAAAATACCGGCAGGTCGCGTTCGACCTGCCGGTAAACCATGTTCATATCAGCGCATCATGTCGCCCATGCCGCCGCACACGCGGCCTATGTTTTGCGAAAAGCGCGTCGCGTCCTGTTCGAACCACTCTATGCGCTTTTCGTCAATCTGCTTTTTCATGAGCTTGACGTTCTTTTTCGCGTATACAAGCTCCATGCGCCCCAGCCGCATCAAGACCTTATACATGCGCATATCTCTTTCAATTTCCATACATTCTCCAACTCGCCTGAATTATGTCAGGCGCATTTCCCGCCGTAAACGCGTGGTTTGTCTTTTTTTCAGCGCGGCATACCGCCGCCGAAGCCGCTGCACGTGCAGTCGATTATGTACGCGCGGTATCCAGGCGAAGTCGCCGCAGTGCTGCACAGCCGGTCGCACGCGCCGTCCGTTTCGTCCGCAAATCGCTCAGTCTGCGCATCGGCGCGCTCTATCCGTCTTTCATCCACGCGGCCGCGCCCCATGCCTGCGCACTTTCGCACATATGCCACTTCTATATGGCCAGCACGCGGTATACGTTCTTGTCTACGCTGCCTTCCAAGTAAAGTCCTCCAGTCGCCGCATTACATCTTATACATCGTCATGCCCTCGATGTAGGTCACACCCTCCTCGTGCGCTTTACCCTCCTCATCGCCCGGCTTGTCGGTCTGCTTGTCCGCGTCGATCAGAGCGCCGCCTATCGTGCCCAGTCCGGCCAGCACCGCCCATAAATCCCTGCTCGCAGTTACGTCGCCGCTGATTTCAATCGACTCAATCTTGTCGGTAAGCAGCTGTGCGCTTACGTCGCCCGCGAGCTGCAAATCGCCGTCCACGCGCAGCTTGCGCTTACCCTCCAGCGATTCCAGCGCCGCCGCATTGAGCGCATATTCGCCATACACGCACATGTCGCCCGGATTGCGCAGTTTGAGCTTGTCGCAGTCAAAGTCGATGTCGGCAAGCTCATCGAACTGCTTTTCGGACATGGTAAGGCCGGCCGCGGTATACAGCGCCTTCAGGTGCTTCAGATCATCAGCAGTCACATTAAAGTCAAGCTCCACATCGTTCTGCGTGAACACGCGGCCGCGCAGTCTGCGCGCGCGCAGGCGGTCGATCTTGCGCACGCTGTCCGCATATTCGAAACCTTCCGGGATTTCGGTAACGCGGGGCGAGCATTCTTTAAGCAGCTTTGCGACGTGCACGCGCGCCTCGTATGCGCATACGACCGACTTGGTAAATATGCCTATGCCCTTTGCAAGCGCCTTCTCCGCCGCGTCCGCGTCCAGCGCAATCAGCTTATTCACGGCGTACAGTCCCGGCTCATTGCCTTCCACGAAATCGTCGTCCAGTACGACGTTCTGGTTGAGGCGCAGTATCGCGCCGTCCGGGTAGGCGTTGATCCTGCCGTTAACCGTCGCGCCGATTGCGGACAGCGCGTCGTTTACCGAGCGCGAGCAGTTTGCAATGCCGTTAATCATCATTCCCGAATAGCGGCTGAGTATCATCTCAGGCGTTACGTCCGGCTCTATCGTCAGCACACCGTTTACCATCAGGTACGTCTTGCCCTCGCTTACGTCGGATGCGCTTACCGTCTCCGAACCGTTGGTGATTTTGAAGTTCTCGCCGTCGGGGCGCTTTAGCAGGCTGCTCACGCCGCTTATGTCTATTCCGCTCACGTCCTGGCTCTGGTTCAGCACCAGTAGTGCCAGTCTGCTTATGCTCTTTATCTGGGAAAGCTGTTCATCGGTCGCGCCGCGCAAGTCCACCATCGCTATATCGCGTATTACTATATTGCGGTTATCCATAAAAAAACATCCTCTCTCTCTTGCTTTGTATAGTCAGATTTTGCCCTGCTGCTTCATTCGCCGGAGGTTCTGCATGGCGGCACGCAGCCGCGTGCGCACCGTGGGCGCGGGTATATTGAGCGTCGCCGCGATCTGTGCGGAGTTCATGCCGCCCAATACGCTCATCGCGACAATCTGGCGCTGATCGTCGCTTAGCTCGCCCAATGCCTGCATCACCTCGACATACGTCAGGTCATCCGCGCGCGTCTCCTCGCCCGGGCGAATATCGCGCTCCCGGCTCATGCGTTCGCGGCGGCGTATGTCGATCAGGCGGCTTTTCATCGCGCGCTTCATCCAGCGTATGCGCTCGTCATGCGTCAGCGTATCCACCGTCGGACTGCGCAGCGCCGACATGACGGCCTCCTGCAATATTTCGTCGGCCTCGCTTGCGTCGCGCGCCAGCATACGCGCCGCCCGCCTCAGCTCGTCGTAACACGCGCCCAGCTCCTCGTGCGTCATGCCCTTCACCGCCCTTTCACTTAATAAGCGTTTGACAGGCCAAAAGTGTTTTGGGTACTTTCGCTTTTTTTCAAATATTTTTAGGCATATGCTCAGGCAGGGGCTTATGCCTTACCCGCCTAAACCTTCCTGAGCATACAAAAAGCGCCCCGCCGCGACGGAGCGCCTTACCGCAATTATATCATACGAACAGGCATTGCACCATGACCATGTACGCCGCTGTGCCCGCAAATATGCTCAGCAGCGCGTTTCGCTTCCACAGGTGCAGCCCCACGACTATCGCGCACGCGATAAGCTCGGGCGCGCCGAAGCTGTACTGGGTAAAGTTAATGTCCTTCAGGCAGTATATGACCAGCATCGCCATGACCGCGGGCGGCATCACTTTGCCCAGATACAGCACCATGTCGGGCGCGCGCCTGTGCCCGAACAGCACAAACGGCACCGCGCGCGTGGCAAACGTGATCGCGCCCATCACAAGCAGCAAAAGCGCGTATTCCGCGCCCGATAACGTCCGCACAGCCTCGCTCATGCGCATTTACCTCCCGTATGCGCCTCCACGCCGCAGCGCGAAAGCATCAGAATCACAAGCAGCAGCACCATGCCGCCCAGCATCATGTTATCGGGCATCACGAACCGCATTATCAGCGCGCAGCCCGCGCCGATAAGCGCCGGCAGGCGGTTCTCCTTGGAGCGCAGCTGATCCACCAGTATTGTAATAAACAGCGCCGTCAGCGAAAAGTCCAGTCCCTTTGTATTGATAGGCAGAACCATGCCCAGCGCGCCGCCTAATACGCTTCCGAATATCCAGCTTGCCTGACACAGAAGCTGCACGCGGAAATTGTACTCCGCCACATCCATGCCCTTGGGCGCGCCGTGCGCGGATAGCAGCGCATATGCTTCGTCGCTCAGTTCAAACATCATCATGAACTTATGCCTGCCCGCGCGCGCGTAATCGTCCAGCAGCGACAAGCCATAGGCCATGTGGCGCGCGTTCAGGAAGAACACCGCCAGCGCGATTTCCAGCATACCCGCGCCGCTGGCCAGCATACGCGCCGCCATAAACTGGCTCGACCCGGCGTAAACAATCAACGACATCGCGCCCGAGTCCAGCGCGCCGTAGCCTGCGTAGTTCATGAGCAGTCCGAACGCCATCGCCAGCGGCACATAGCCGCACATTACCGGCAACGCCGACTTAAACGCCGCGCGCCATATATCGCGCAATTTGTATACATTATCCGACATATCCGCCTCCAAAGCACCGTTTACAAATACCTATTTAATTAATATGATATACCAATTAATGCGTCGAAAGCGTTGATTACATGCTAATTTTCGGCTTACAGTTTTATATTTATGCAATTATTGCACTGTGCGCGGCGCTTAACCTGCGCGTGGTGTCAGCGGGGCGCTTTTTTGTGATAGAATTATACAAGGACGAAAAATTTGGAAGTGATATATATGTTCATATACGATATGCATGTGCATGTCTTTCCCGACAAAATCGCGCATAAGGCCGCCGATAGCATCGGCGGGTTTTACGACCTGCACATGGATTGCAACGGTACTGTGGAACAGCTTATCGAGGAAGAAACCGCGTGCGGCGTAAACCGCATGTGCATATATTCGGTTGCGATGAATGTTCATTCTATGCATTCGATAAACACGTTTATACATTCTCAGCTTGTCGCGCATCCCGATCTGTTCACGGGTATGGCGGCGATTCGCCCGGATTACGACGACTTCGACGGGCTTATCCGCGACGTGCAGGCGATGGGCTTTAAGGGCTTCAAGATTCATCCCGACATGCAGAAATTCGCGCTGGACGACAAGCGCTCGATGGACATGTTCGCGGCTATCGAGGGCAAAATGCCAATCGTGATACACACGGGCGACAAGCGATACAACTATTCCCACCCGGAGCAGATGAAGCGCGTGCTGGACGCCTTCCCCAACCTCACCTGCATATGCGCGCATCTGGGCGGCTGGAGCGAGTGGGACGACGCGTACAAATCCCTTGCAAAGTACGACAACGTATACGTCGATACGTCGTCCTCGCTGTACGCGATGGAGCCGGAACACGCGGCTAAGATCATTCGCCAGTACGCCACCGAGCGCGTCATGTTCGGCACAGACTATCCGATGTGGAACGCGAAGGATGAGCTGGAGCGCATCGCCGCCGTACCGCTCACCGACCGCGAACGCGAGCTTATCATGGGCAAGAACGCGCTGGCGCTGCTGGGCTGAACTATTACCTGACAAAACGTACAACACCAGCCAAACGGCTATTAACCGTTCGGCTGGTGTTGTTTATTGTCTGAGACATATTAAGGTATGCTTCCTGCCTGAATCTGCAATTACTTCACGATCGTTTTCAGCCAGTCAGCGTCAACGCTCTGCTCAGGATTGAATGCGTCGGTCGCCATGTAGCCAAGTATGCTCTGCATCAGCGCGCGCACTTCGGGCTGAGCCTGGTTCTCGCTAAGACCCAAACTGCTCAGCATCAGCCTGCCCTTGCCCACCTTCAGCTCGGTCAGCATACCCATGTTGCGCATACGCACCGCGCAGTCAAGGCCGGTCACTATCGACTTCATGCCCTTGGGCAGCAGCATCGCGCGCCCGCGGCACATGTACCACCACTGCCAGTTGGAATGCTTCTCGGTCGGGAAGCCGTTAAGCGCGGGATGGCCTTCCTCGATCATGCAGCCCATGAAGCCGCTCTGACTGCCGAACGTGCCCACCGACCAGAAGTCGGGCGTGAACTGCGCCTTGATCGACTGTGGGAAGTGCGCCTCGTCCGACGGCGGTGTGAGCAGCACCCGCCCGCCGCGCGCGAGGATTTCTATCGCCTCGTCCACCGACGCGGTTACGGTTATGCCGTCGGGTACGGCAGGCTGTGCCTCCGCGTACACCCATATCGGGTATTTGTTGCGGCGGCCGGCTATGCTCAGTTCCAGATCGAGCCGCGCCGGGGCCTTTATGTCGGCCAGCGGAAGCTCCACCGCGCCCGCCTCGGTCAACTCGCCCGCCGGGTATATGCGCAGCTTCTTTTCGCGCCGCGCGATTGTTTTATTTCCGTCTTTCAGTTCGAGCATCATGCAGCCGCTTATGTCCGCACGGCTGTAATTGGCCATCTTTATGCCGACGTGCAGCGTCTGCGCGGTGGTATAGGTATAGCTGTCCATAAACGCCAGCGGCAGCGCGTCGGTGAAGAACGCATGGAAGCGCTCAGGCGTGCCGAACTTCTGCTTGGGTTTTAGGTGGGAATCCAGCATACCCACCAGCGCCGTGCCCTGTCCGGGGAAATCCTGTATGCCCAGCAGCGACAGTCCCGACATGCCTGGCGTGCGCATTACCGCCTCGACCTCGGCGCGATAGCCGATCAGCGACATTTCACCCGTGGCCTGTACGCGCTTTGCCCAGTCGGATTCAAAGCCACTCTCGATCATGTGGCGGCGCATATGGTCGTAATTGTCGGCGCGCGTAACGCCATTAAACTCGTCAATCTCGCTAAAGTCGGGCAATACCTCGTACTGACCCACCTCAAAGCCGAACACGGGCTTTGCGTACTCGCCGCGCAGGTGGTCTATCGCCTCGGTGAAGTTCACGCGCGTGTCGGGGCGGCGGTTGTTGGTCACGCCGCGCATGTTCATCGACGTGCAGCGAATCATCTCGTCCATGTAATTGGATGAGGTATAGAAGTCGCTGGCCGGATGCGGGCCGCGCGCGCCGTAGAACGCGTTGGAACCTTCCGCATACATGCGCGTATGGTCGAACTCGCGCGCCATGTTGATTAGGTCAGCCATGCGGCGATAGCCCTTGCCGCCGCATTTAAGCTCGTTGCCCAGCGTGAGCATCACAAACGACGGGTGGTTGGCATAGGCGCGCAGTATCATTTCCAGCTCAAGGCGGTAATAATTCCACGATTCTTCGTCCTCGAACGCGGTGTTCGGGTTCCAGTGCGACAGCTCGGGCTGCATCATCATGCCCAGCTCGTCTGCGGCGGCAAACGCCGCGTCGGGTGGACAGTGCGAATGGAAGCGCATACAGTTAACGCCGTATGACGAATAGGTAGAAAGCACCTGCTTCCACTCGGCCACGGCCATGGGCATGTGGCCGGTTTCGGGGAACTCGCAGCAGTTGGCCTCGCCGCGCAGGAAGAACGGCCGCCCGTTTATCGCCAGCCGCCCGTCCATGTCGCCGAACGCGCGCACGCCGAACCTGACTGAGTATTCGTCCAGCCCCTCGCCGCGCGCTGTCAGCGTGTACAGCGCGCCCACGCCCTCGTCCCAGTGAACCACGTCCTCGCGCAGTTTTAGACCGTCCGCGCGCACTTCGTGTCGGCCCGCCTGTACGTTCACGTTTATTTCGGCGCTTTGCTCCAGCGCGTCGCCAGATATGACTATGCTGCCGGAAAAGCCCTTGGCGCAGTCCAGCTCGATAACCACGTTCAGCTTGTCGCCGTCCGGGTATACGCGCAGTGCGGATATGAAGTCGGCGCGCTCCAGCCTGAGCTGAAGTCTGCCCAGCAGGCCGTTCCAGTTGGTCTGCGTCTCGTCGGTCGCCGCCGATGAGTACACTATCGCGTCGTGCGGCCAGCCGGGATATGAGTTGTCGCAGCACAGAGTCACGTCATTTTCACCCGGCTTCACCAGCCCGGTCAGCTCAAACGCATACGGCGTGGACACGGTGCCCTTGACATGCGCGGGCACGGGCACGCCGTTGCATTTCATGGTAAGCATACGACTGCGCTCCACGTCAAGGAATAGCCGCCGATTCACAAGTGTCTCAGCGTCCGTTTCAAACATGCGGCTGAAGTACGCCGGGCCTTCATACGTATGATTGCGCGTCAGGCGCGTGAGTATCTCGCCGCTTGAGCGCAGTTCGCCGTCCGCGCCGGTGCGCTCGTCGCCTTCCAGCACGTCCGCGTGGCCGATATTGTTTTCGTCCAGTGTGCCGGGCAGGCTGATTGTCGCCGTCTCGCCCGTGGGAAGCACCATGTACCATTGTCCGCTTAAATCCATTGTACGTATCATATACTGCCTCCTCATGTGCATATTCTGTTATGCTGATATTGTACACGTTTTTACACACGTTTGCAATATATTTATTACTCTGAATATGCATCTGTTTTCAAATTACAGCAGGCGTAAATGCACACTGTCTGCTATTGCATCCACGCTGTGACCGGCTTTATCCGCCTTGCGGCCTCCAGAATTATATCCAGTTTGCGCCCCGACGGGTCATAAAATGATTTAGGCAATACATGTATATCCGAAAACAACAAAAATCTACATTTATCCATGTTTAGAGTGTGTCTCAAGCGGAACCATTCGCAGACCCAAGTGGATTTTGCGTCAGTTCAAGGAAGAAACCCGAAGGCTTA
>USEE01000031.1 GCA_900553645.1 uncultured Eubacteriales bacterium | reverse complement strand
CTTGGCCGCGGCCTTTTGTAGATACGCCGTTATGAAGCCGTCAAGATTGCCGTCCATTACGCTTTGAATGTTGCCTACTTCGTAATCGGTGCGGTGATCCTTTACCATCGTGTAGGGCTGGAATACGTAGGAGCGAATCTGACTGCCCCATTCGATCTTCTTCAGCTCGCCCTTTACGTCGGAAAGCAACTCCTGACGCTCCTGCTCGCGCTTCTCGGCTAACTTCGCCGTTAACATGCGTATGCACGTCTCGCGGTTCTGTATCTGACTGCGCTCGTTCTGGCACTGTACAACTATGCCCGTGGGTATGTGCGTCATGCGTACCGCCGAGTCGGTTCGGTTAACGTGCTGGCCGCCCTTGCCGCTGGCGCGGTAGGTGTCCACACGTACATCCTCCATGCTGAACAGCGCGCTGGAATCCTCGTCGATTATGGGCGCTACGTCTAGCGACGCAAACGACGTGTGCCGACGCGCATTCGCGTCAAACGGCGATATGCGTACCAGGCGGTGTACGCCGCGCTCGCACTTCAAAAAGCCGTACGCGTAATCGCCCGATACCTGGAACGTGACCGACTTGATGCCCGCCTCGTCGCCCTCCAGCAAATCCATCTCCTTCAGTTCAAAACCGTGCTTCTGGCAGTAGTACGTGTACATGCGGTACAGCATCTGCGTCCAGTCCTGGGCTTCGGTTCCGCCCGCGCCCGCGTGCAGGCTGAGCAGTGCGTCGTTTTCGTCATACTCGCCGTTTAGCAGCGTGGTAAGACGTATTTCCTCCAGCTCGGCATAAATGCGCTTTATCTCCTCGGCGCATTCGTGCTCCAACTCGGCATCGTCTGCGCTGTCGCCCAGCTCGATCATCGCCTCAACATCGTCGGCACTGTCGTTAAGGTGTTTGAAGTGATTGAGCTTGCCCTCAATCGCCTTCATGTGCTTGCTTACGGAGTTGGCGTGCTCCAGATTATCCCAGAATCCGGGCGCGCCCATTTCGGCTTCGAGTTCTTCGGCGTCGCGCTTTAATTTAGCGACGTCAAAGTGACTCACCTGCCTCTGCGATAAGTTTACGGATCTGAGCAAGGTCGGTGCGATGCTGCTCGAACTCTATCACAAAATCATCCCCTTCAAAATATATGGATTTATGGTATCAACCTGCGGAGAGAAGCAAGCCTCGCGGCTTACTCCTCCTTACCGCAGCAGTACTTGTACTTTTTGCCGCTGCCGCACGGGCAGGGATCGTTGCGGCCGATCTTCTTCTGCACGCGGATCGGGCGCTTGGCATTTTCGGATGCGTCCACATTGGTGGTCACGGGCTGCGCTACCTGCTTGCGCTCGGGCGCACGCTGAAGCTCAAAGAAGTACAGCTTGCGCAGCGTGTCCTCCTGAATCAGATGCACCATTTCCTCGAACATCTGATAACCCTCGGTCTTGTACTCGACCACCGGGTCGCGCTGGCCATACGCGCGCAGGCCAATGCCCTCGCGCAGGCGATCCATCGCGTCGATGTGATCCATCCAGCGGTTGTCCACCGCGCCCAGCAGCACCACGCGCTCGATCTCGCGCATGTCCGCGCCGGCTTCCTTGACGTAAGCCTCGCGCTCGGCATAGAAGTCGCGCGCCAGCTGGGTCAGCTGCTTAATCATGCCCTCGCGGGTCATTTCGGTCAGGTTTTCAAACGCCTGCTGCACCTGGCCGGGCTTCAGGCATACGTGCTCAAGATACTCGCCCAGGCCCTTTACATCCCAATCCATCGGGTCGGCGTTATCGGCAATCTGCAGCGTGCAGGAATCGCGCACTATCGCGTCGATCATCTGCATAATATTCTCGTGAATATCCACGCCGTCGAGCACCGCGCGGCGCTGGCCGTATATGACCTGACGCTGGGTGTTCATTACGTCGTCGTACTGCAATACGTGCTTACGTGTATCGTAGTTGCGGCCCTCGACGCGCTTCTGCGCGTTCTCGATCTGCTTGGACAGGGCGCTGTGCTCCAGTCCCTCGTTGTCGGGCAGGAGCTTGTCGACCATGGGCTTCAGTCGGTCGGAACCGAACAGGCGCATCAGATCGTCCTCGAACGATACGAAGAACCGCGAGCTGCCCGGGTCGCCCTGACGACCGGCGCGGCCGCGCAGCTGGTTATCGATACGGCGGGACTCGTGGCGCTCGGTGCCCAGTATTACAAGGCCGCCCAGCTTGACCACGCGGTCGTGCGCCGCGTCGGTGTCGCGCTTGTATTTGCTCAGCAGCTCGTTCCATACCTCGCGCGCCGCCTTGATTTCCTCAGGCACGTTTTCATTGCCGCCTGCGGCTTCCTCTATCACCTCGTCGGTGTACTGCATACGGCGCATCTCGTTGCGCGCCAGGAACTCGGGGTTGCCGCCCAGCAGTATATCGGTACCGCGGCCCGCCATGTTGGTGGCTATCGTAACCGCGCCTTCCTTACCGGCCTGAGCCACGATTTCGGCCTCGCGCTCGTGGTACTTTGCGTTCAGCACTACGTGCTTTACGCCGCGGCGGTCGAGCATTTTGGATATGATTTCCGACTTTTCAACCGATACTGTACCTACCAGTATGGGCTGGCCGGTCTTATGTATATTCACTATTTCGTCGCACAGGGCGTTGTACTTGGCCGCAACCGACTTAAACAGCAAATCGTTTTTGTCCACGCGTATCATGGGCCTGTTGGTGGGTATCTGAACCACGTCCAGATTGTATATGCCGCGGAACTCGTCCTCCTCGGTCTTAGCCGTACCGGTCATGCCCGAGAGCTTGGAATACATGCGGAAGTAGTTCTGGAAGGTGATCGTGGCCAGCGTGCGGTTTTCGCGCGCGACCTTAACGCCTTCCTTGGCCTCGATAGCCTGATGCAGACCGTCAGAATAGCGGCGGCCGGTCATGAGGCGGCCGGTGAACTCATCGACGATAACGACCTCGCCCTCGCGCACTACATAATCAACGTCGCGCTTCATCATGGTGTTGGCCTTTAGCGCCTGTATCAGGTAGTGGTTCAGATCGGTATTGGCTATATCGGACAGGTTTTCAACATTGAAGTGCTTTTCGGCCTTGGCCGCGCCCTCTTCTGTGAAGTTAACGGCCTTCAGCTTTTCGTCGCGGGTATAGTCCACTTCGTCCTTCAGCGTCTTAACAAAGCGATCTGCGATTGCATACATTTCGGTGGGCTTGTCGCCGCGGCCGGATATGATAAGCGGGGTACGCGCTTCATCGATAAGTATCGAGTCAACCTCGTCAACGATTGCGAAGTTCAGTTCGCGCTGCACGCGCTGATTGGCGTAGATTACCATGTTGTCGCGCAGGTAGTCGAAACCGAATTCGTTGTTTGTGCCATAGGTAACGTCGGCGGCGTAAGACCTCTTGCGCTGATCGTTAGGCATATCGTGCAGTATCAGACCCACACTCATGCCCAGGAAATTATATACCTGGCTCATCCATTCGCCCTGATATTTGGCCAGATAGTCGTTAACCGTGACTATATGTACGCCCTTACCGGTAAGCGCGTTCAGGTACGCAGGCAGCAGTGCGGTCTGGGTCTTACCTTCACCGGTTTTCATTTCGGCGATGCGGCCCTGGTGCAGCACTATGCCGCCGATCAGCTGAACGTCAAAGTGACGCTTGCCCAGCACGCGGCGCGTCGCTTCGCGCACCACCGCGTATGCCTCGGGCAGCAGGTCGTCCAGCGTCTTGCCATTTTCAAGCTGCGCGCGGAACTCGGCGGTCTTGCCCCGGAGCTGATCGTCGGTCAGCGCCTTTGTCTGGGGCTCGAACGCATTTATCTGCTCGACGATCTTCATGAGCTTTTTAATTTCCCCCTGTTTCGAACCCGCCAGCAGCTTTCTTAAAAATTCGAACATCTCAAGTCCTCCATGCGACTTACTTCTATTCTTACGCGCAGCCATACGCGCGCCATTATCTTAATTGATTGTATCATGCGCGCGTAAATGGTGCAAGCACATTATTGGTTTATATTGCGCGCTAAAGACCCTATTAAGGCAATTTATTTAAGCAAAATCATGGCAGCGGGCTGAAAAGTACAAAAACATTGCGCCGCGCATCCTCGTTTCAAGGACGCGCGGCGCGCAAAAGCATAGTCCGATTACGCCGCGATATTCTTCTTTCCGCGCACCGACATAAACGCCAGCGCCGCGCCCAGCATGGATACGATTCCCCACGCCGCGTATACCCAGTTCCAGCCGAACGAGTCGCTCATCGCGCCCACGGCCACGCCCGCCAGCGCCGAGCCGAGGTATATGAAGCAGTCCATCAGACCCGCGACCAGACCCACGCGCCCGGTGTTTTCGTACTCCATCGGGATAAGCGTGGTCAGCATCGGGTTCACACCGTAGTTGGCCGCGCAGCACAGACCCATCAGCGCCGCGCATACGATCATGCCCATGCCCGCGGGCAGCATCAGGAAGGCCAGTATGCCGCTGACGATCATGAGCGCCGCAACCGCGATGCGCGAGCTGTCGCCGAATACGTGATAGCACTTCTTTACGGTTATTATGCCCACCGCGTTTATAGCGGGGATGATCAGCGTAAGCAGCGTGGAATCTATCGCAAGGCCCTCCTGCGCGTTGGCGAGTATCGTCGGCGCCCAGGTGACTATGCCGTCGCGCACAAAGCCGTTACAGATGCAGCACAGAAGCAGCAGTCCCAGACCCGTAGAGCCGAGCAGCCTGCCCAGCGGCATAGCGTTGCCGTTTGACTTTTCAGGAGCCGCCGCTACGTCCGCCGCAGTACCTATGTCCTCGCCCGGCGCTGGCGCGTCGGTTATCAGCACAAGCCCCGCGATACCGGCTATGCCCACTACCGCCGCCGATACAAAGAACGCGTACCGCCAGCTCATCATAGAAGCCAGCGCGCCCGATACGCCCCATGCCGCCAGATGCCCCAGTATCATCGTAAGCGACAGGCCGAACGACGCGCGGTCGCGCCGCGGCCCCTTGAACCACACGGTAAGCAGCTTGACGACCGGCGTCCACAGCATGGACTGTGCCGCGCCGTTGAGCGCCCACAGTATGACGAGCAGCGTATAATTGCTGGTCATGCCGAACAGCGCGTTACACGCCGCCGACAGCAAAAGCCCCGTGCCGATATAGCGCCGCGCGCTTATGCGGTCGACCAGACTGCCGTTGACTATCTGACCTAGCGAATAGATAAGCGCGAACACGGTCTGGAACACACCGGCGCGCGCGTCGGTAAGGCTAAGGTCTGTCGCCAGCCCGTTAAGCACCGCCGACATGTTAAGCCGCCCCACGTATGCGGAGCCATAGCACGCAAAGCACAGCAGGAATATGCGTCTTTGGTTGCGGGTAAAGGCTTCCTTCATCTGATAACGTACCTCGGTTCGTTTACATTTGAAATCGCATGTACTTATCCCTACATGCGCAATCATGCCCTCAACTATATCCCATTACTCAAAATGCGTCAAGCGCGCACTTCGGCGGGTAAGCTTATCGCCACATTAACATGTTTGTGCATTGTACACCCATGCGCAAAGTTTTTTGTAAGATTTGTGTAAGTAAAGGCGGGCCGCGGCGCTTGGCAAGCCCATGCAGGTATCAATCATACATATTTCGTCATGGTACTATTTGTAAGCTATGTACAGTTTAATCCCGCGATACATATCGACATGCCACATTTGACGGCTGTTTTTGGCGTGCAGGGCAGACAAAAGCGCGCGGCGCTTCTTTTCGTGCGCCGCGTGCTTTGCTTTTGTATTCAGGCTTTGATCGGAGCTTGCCTATGCCATTGCAATTGGATTGCCAATCAAGGCGTGACTTATGTCTCGCCCTTAACAAGCGCCTCCGCAATATCCCCTACTGCCCGCTGGAGCTGCGCGGCGACCTCGGGCGCATAGCTTTCGCCGATGCGTTCGTTGTTGGAGATCACGCGCAGGGACAGAAACGGCACGCCCATTCGGTCGCACACCGACGCGGCGGAGTACGTCTCCATCTCCTCGCACGCCGTGCCATAGCGCGCGTTAAGGTGGGCGATCATGTCGAACTCGCAGTTCCACACGTCGCCTGAACCGATCGTGCCGTCCAGCGCGCGCGGATTGCCCGCCTGGCCATAGCCGCGTTCGGTTAAGGCAGTTCTCGCGGCTTTGGCAAGGCGCACGTCGCTTGCGTACTCGCGCACCGGGCCGGTGTCGCCCGACTGGTCGAGCATCTGCCATTCTAGCGGCGCTACTCCATGCTCGCGCGCGGGACTGCGGTACGCGCCCAAGCGCAGTATGCGCGTGCCCACAACCACGTCGCCCGTGTGCAGCGATATGTCGTGCGCGCCTGCCGTGCCCTGCGATATGACCGCCGCGGGATTAAGCGCCGCGCACGCCAAGGCGGTTGCCGCGGCGGCATTGGCCACGCCCACGCCTGTATTAAGCAGCGCGACGCGCCCGCCCACCATATCGCATGTCAGCACGCGCCAACCGCCGCCAATCTCATGTACGCCCTCGGGCTTAAACCGTTCAATCAACGCGCTAAGTTCGCTGTCCACCGCGCCCTCGATAAGTATCGTCCTTGCATTCATTGCAATTACCTCTCACATATGCCTTTTAGTCATAATAGCATCAAGCGCCCTCCGCGTCAACGCGCATTATAAAATGCCGGAGCGTCCCATGCGCTCCGGCATCATTCAAAGTAACTTATATTATGTTCAGCCCGCCTGACCGCCCAGCAGCTTCTTGGGCACGCGCTTGAGCGCGACCAGCATCGCCATGCCGACGGTGTACACCACGGCCAGCTCGCCCAGGCCAACCTCGCCCATGGTCAAAAATACGGGCAGATCGAGCGTCAGCGCCAGCACCAGACCCACGATCACGGTGTTGCAGAGCACCGGCCAGAACGCCGCCAGTATCTTATTGCGGCGCGTGGCGTAGGTCAGTATCGCCGCAATCAGCGTCGCGAGCGAACCGAATATTATGTCCCACGGCGTTGCGGAGCCGATCAGGTTGGATACCAGACATCCCACGAACAGTCCGGGTATCGCCTCGGGCATCACTATGGGCAGCAGCGTCAGCGCCTCCGACACGCGGAACTGCACCGCGCCGAACGAGATCGGGTACAGCGCCAGCGTAAGCGCCGCGTACAGCGCCGCGATTACCGCGCTGCGCACAATGAACATCGTCTTGCCGTGTTGATCCAACTTCTTCCAATAATTCACCTTTGTTCCTCCTTATTGCTCAGCAAAAACATTCGCTTCAGTTCACGCTTTCAAAGCCGGGAACTATAAAACGCGCAGGCGAGGCCTGCGCGTGCAAATGCTGATGCTGGCCCCTGGTTTTGTTTTACGACAGGATGGGATTTCGAACTGTCGTATGCAATTGTGCATCGGCCATTATATCACCACGCCGCTAAATTTTCAGGCGTGCAAGTGTTAACTATTCCTCCAACTGACTTTCCAGCCAGCGCTTTATTTCAAGGCTGGCGGCATACGCGTCCTGACGGCTTGCGCCCTGCTGATTCGCGCATTTTACCGCGTCGCGCATCGACATGCCCTCCAGCAGCGCGTCCATAACCATGTGACGGGGCGACAGCTGAGCCGCGGGCGCTTCCTCCTCAATTTCAGGCAGTTCAATCGCCACGCAGTATTCGCCCTTTTCCACATTGGGATTGGCTTTCAGGCGTTCCAGCACGGTGCCCGCTAACCCACGCTCTATCTTTTCAAACTTCTTTGTCAGGTCACAGCATACGCACACGCGCGCGCCGGGTATTTCGCGCGCAATCTGTTCGACTAGATTCACTATCCTGTGCGGCGATTCATAGGCAACCGCCACGCGCGGGCCGTGCGCAATCGCGTGCAGCTTCTTGCGCAGATCGCCGTTTTCGCGCGGCAGAAAGCCGTAAAACGCAAACTCGCGCGCATCGAAGCCCGCCGCAGACAGCGTGGTTATCACGGCGCTGGGCCCGGACACGGGAATGACCTCGATGCCCGCCTGCCACGCCGCAGAAACCAACTCCATGCCGGGGTCGGATATGCCGGGCGTACCTGCGTCGCACGTCACGGCCACGTCGATGTTTTCCGCGATCATGCGCTCGATTATGCGCGGGGCGCGCGCCTCTTCGTTATGCTGATGATTGGATATAAGCGGGCGGCTTATGCCCATCACGGTCAGCAGCTTTTGCGTGACGCGCGTGTCCTCGGCCGCGATGAGCGACGCGGATTCCAGCGCCCATCTCATACGCGGCGTAAGGTCGTCCAAATTGCCAATCGGCGTTGCCACCACATACAGCCGGGGCATGTTCAAACCCTCCTCAGCGCGTAGAACAGTTCATTACCTGTCGCCATGCGCTCACATATCTCAAATTCGCCGGGCAGTGCGGATTCAAACCGCTCGCCGTAATTGCGCTCCATGCCCACGCCGCGCCCGCCCAGCGTGCGGGTGGGGAAGCTGACGATAACGCGCGGCGAGCTGCTCAGGCTAAGCAAGCGCATACCCTCGCCCGCACGCTGTGCATCCAGCACGGGCAGCAGCTTCATAAAAAGCGTAAGATCACTTTTAGGCAGTTCAGCGCGTCCCAGCAAGTCCGCGCCCTCTGCCTTAACATCCCAGCTCTCGCGGCGCGCCCATGCGTTTATCACGTCAACGCACGTCATCTGTATGTCCAGCCCGCGCACCGCGTATCCTGCCGCGCCCAGCATAAGCGGATCCAGCCCGCACGCCGCGTCGCATATAATGCCGCCCGGCGGGCAGTGGCGCGCGATGAGCGACATGTACTTCTCCCGCGTCGCCATGCGTTCGCGCGTTGAGGCGTGCTGACCCAGCGCCGCGTCCAAATCGCCGCGCTCAAGCATGTCCCACAGCATGGACTGCTCCTTCTGGTTCATGAACGCGTCGGCAATCTGGTGCAGGCGGTTGCGCGCGCGCTTTTCGCAGTCTGCGCCGCCCTTTCGGCACTCCTCGGCGGCGATCCGATTCACCGCGTCGGGGGCTATCGCGCGGTACTTGGGGCTTTTCAGTATGGACGCGGCTACCTCGTCCGCATTAAATACTTTCTTTGCGCTCATTTCCGCAAAAACTCCATCAGCCGCGCATAGAAGCGCAGGTTGTGCGTCGTGGCAAGCTCGTATGCCTGACTGTCGCCCACCTTGAACAGGTGGTGCAGGTACGCGCGCGGATAGCGGCGGCACAGTTCGCAGTCGCAGCTTTCGTCCACCGGCCTGTCGTCGCGGCAATGCTTGTCGTCGAGTATATATACGAAGTTATAGAAGCTGTCGGCGTGCACGCCCTGCGCGTTGTCCATGCCGGGCTTGAATGCGTAAAGCCGCTGGTGCCGCGCCTCGCGCGTGGGTATAACGCAGTCGAACAGCGTATAGCCCATATCGACAAGCTTAACTATTTCCTCCGGCCTGCCCAGACCCATCGCATACTTTACCTTGGTGTCAGGCATTGCGTCGGCGGCGGCCTTCAGTATGTCGTATCGCATGTTACCGTCGCCGTCCAGCGGCCAGCCGCCGAAGCCGTAGCCGTCAAAGCCGATCTGCTCCAGCTCCTGTCCGCACTTCATGCGCAATTCGGCGTCCGCGCCGCCCTGTACTATGCCGAACAGCAGCGGCTTTTTATCCATGCGCCTGGTCTGGCGGTCGTACTCCTCGCGGCAGCGCGCGCCCCAGCGTATCGTCGCGTCCACTGACTGACGCTGCACGTCCATCGGG
>USEE01000030.1 GCA_900553645.1 uncultured Eubacteriales bacterium | reverse complement strand
CGCCCTGACTGCCCTTAAAGAAGCGCAGGCGCAGCGCGTTGGTAACCACGCAGACCGAGCTGAGGCTCATCGCCGCCGAGCCGATCATGGGGCTGAGCTTTATCTGGAACAGCGGATACAGCACACCCGCCGCAACCGGTATGCCCAGCACGTTATAGAAGAACGCCCAGAACAGGTTCATGTGTATGTTGCGCACAACCGCCTGACTCAGCTCTATCGCGCGCACCACGTCCATCAGCGAGTTCTTCATCAGAACCACGTCGGCAGAATCGATCGCTATGTCGGTGCCTGCGCCTATCGCAATGCCTATGTCGGCGCGGGTCAGCGCGGGCGCGTCGTTTATGCCGTCGCCCACCATCGCCACGCGGCGGCCGCGATCCTGAAGCGCGCGGATGTGGCTTTCCTTATCGGCAGGCAGTACGTCGGAGATTACCTCCTCTATGCCCAGCTCGGCGCGGATTGCTTCGGCGGTAGCGGCGTTGTCGCCGGTCAGCATGACCACGTGCAGACTGCGCGCCTTGAACGCTTCGATTGCCGCACGGCTGGTCGGGCGGATGGTGTCCGCAACCGCGATTATGCCAACCACTTTGCCGTCCATTGCGAACAGCAGCGGCGTTTTGCCGTCGTGTGCCAGCTTATCCAGTTGGGCGCGCACTTCGGATGCGTTATCGCCTTCCAGTACGCCCTCGCGCTCCATGAACGCGGCGTTGCCCGCAAGCCATGCTTTGCCGTCCACATTGGCCTTTACGCCCAGACCGGCCACTGCTTCAAAGTCATCGGCCTTGGGTGCGGATATGCCCTCCTCGCCCGCGCGCTCCATTATCGCGGTTGCCAGCGGATGCTCGCTGCCGGATTCCAGCGCGGCGGCGCTTTCCAACAGTTCACGCGCGCTCATGGCGGTATTCAGCGGGATTATATCGGTCACGGACGGCCGGCCAGAGGTTATTGTGCCGGTCTTGTCCAGCACGATGGTGTCTATCGAATGCAGCGATTCCAGACTTTCAGCGGACTTAATCAGTATGCCCATTTCGGCGGCCTTACCCGTGCCGACCATTATCGCGACGGGCGTTGCCAGACCCAGCGCGCACGGGCAGGATATTACCAGCACCGATATTGCGCAGGACAGTGCGAATTCGACCGTCTCGCCGCAGACCAGCCACACGATTGCGGTGACGAGCGCTATGCCGATTACCACCGGCACGAACACGCCGCTGACCTTATCGGCCAAGCGCGCGATGGGGGCCTTGGAGTTACCCGCATCGTCAACCAGACGGATTATCTGCGCCAGCGTGGTATCGTCGCCCACCTTGGTTGCGCGCATGTGGAACGAACCGTTGCGGTTGATCGTGGCCGAGATTACCTTATCGCCCACGTTCTTTTCGACCGGCATACTCTCGCCGGTGATCGCGGCCTGATCCACGAAGCCGCCGCCCTGAATGACCTCGCCGTCGGCGGGGATGCTCATGCCGGGCTTGATTATGATCTCGTCGCCGGGGGTTAGCGTTTCGGCGGGTACTTCTACCTCAACGCCATCGCGCAGCACTATTGCCGTCTTGGGCGCGAGGTCTACCAGCTTATCCAGCGCCGAGGAAGTCTTGGCCTTGGAGCGCGCCTCAAGATACTTGCCGACAGTCACCAGCGTAAGTATCATTGCCGCGGACTCGAAGTAAAGCTCATGCGCGTACTTATGGGCGAGCATCGTATCGCCGTGTCCGGTTGCGTACATCATCATGTACAGCGCAATTATACCATAAAACAGAGATGCGCTGGAGCCGACCGCGACGAGCGAGTCCATATTGGGCGCGCGCTTGACAAGCGCCTTAAAGCCGACTTTATAGAACTTGCGGTTGATGTAGATTATCACGAGCGAGATCAGCAGCTGAGTGAACGCGGAAACCAGCATGTTTTCCATGCCGCTGAACACGCTTATCATGGGCAGACCCATCATCTCGCCCATCGCGATGTACATCAGCGGAACCAGCAGCACTACCGAGCTTATCAGGCGCTTCAGCATACTCTTGCGCTCGTTCTCGGCGCGCTCCTGACGCTTGCGCCACTGGGAGCGGAAGTCGCGTTCGCCCTCCTTGCCGCCCGTCTGCGCACCCTCCAGCTCCGCGCCATAGCCAACCGCGCGCACGGCCTGCGCTATCGTGTCGGCGCTTACCTTGCCCTCGTCGTACTTTACCGTCATGCGGCCCGCGAGCAGGCTTACGTCCACGTCGCTTACGCCGTCCAGCTTCTTTACCGCACGCGTGACGTTTGCCTGGCACGCCGCGCAGGTCATGCCTGTTACTGTGAATTTATCCGTCTTCATGGTTTAATACGATCGCCCCTCATTTTAACTTTTTCATCAGCTCGACGGTTTCGTCCACGATCGCGTTATTGCCGCCGCGAATCTGCTCCACCACGCAGCTGGCCATATGGTCGCGCAATACCATGTAGCCCAACGCTTGAAGCGCGCTTTCGGCGGCCGCAATTTGAGTGAGCACGTCGCCGCAGTAGCGGTTCTCATCCAGCATCTTCTTTATTCCCCCAAGCTGGCCGATTATGCGGCTGAGCCGGTTCTGCATCTGACGCTGAAGCTCCTCGTCGCGCGGCGTGGACTTGTGCCGGCAATGCTGACAGGCGCCCGAGCACTCGGGACACTCTTCAGTCTCCGTCATGTCGCTCATGCCTGCCATAGCGTCCATATTTTTTTCAGCCATTCGCTCCTCCTTCATTATACCCCCCGCAGGTATCGTTTACGTGCATATTATATACCCCCTCACGGTATACGTCAAGGGCATTTTTCACGATTTACGCAGTATTCACACTTGGCCGCGCATTGCAATTTAGTTATAGTCATACGAGCACGCGCGTGTTATAATAGGCTTATATCCGCGCATTCGTATTGTGCGCACTGGGCAAAGCTTGCATACGAAGGAGAAGCATTATGGCTGATATAAAAAACGTTATACTCGATACCGACATCGGGCCGGACTGCGACGACGCGGCGGCGCTGGCACTTACGACTATATATACGCGCAAAAGCGGCGCGCGGCTGCTGGGCGTGACTCATTGCACCTCCTGCCCGTGGGGCGTGGGTGCTATTCGCGCGATACTTAAATGGTATGGCTGTGAGGAAGCCGCCGTAGGCACGCTGGCCGATCGCGATCTGCTGGACGATGAGGAGGCGACCAAGTACAACCGCGCGCTGGCTATGACTTTGAGCGAGGAAGAGCGCCGCGCGCCCGACTGTCTGCCGCTTACGCGCGAGCTGCTGGCCGGGCAGGAGGACGGTTCGGTCGATATGATTGCGATAGGGCCGCTGCGTAACATCGCAAAGCTGCTTACCTCCCCCGCCGACGGCATATCGCCGCTTACCGGGCGGGAGCTAATCGCGCGCAAGGTGCGTCGGCTCACGCTGATGGCGGGCGAATTTACTCCCGATTGCGACCGTGCCGAGTGGAACGTGCTGATGGATATGCCCTCTGCCCGTATCGTCGCGGCCGAGTGGCCGACTGAAATGGTCTATTGCGGGTTTGAGGTAGGCTTCCCGGTAGTTACTTTGAAGGAGCCTAACGAACTTAATCCCGAAAATCCCGTGCGCACGGCGTACAGGCTGCACAGTGCGGGCAAGGGACGCATGAGCTGGGATTTGTGCACGGTGCAGCAGGCACTTTGCTCGCGGCCCGATCTATACGAATTGTCCGGGGCGGGACGCATCGATATTGATGAGAAGGGCGTTACCCGCTGGCACGCGGATGAACATGGCAGACATCAGTTTATAAAGCTGGCCGCCGCGCCCGAGGTTGTGGCGCGCGCTTTGGAGGCAGATATTACTGCGTTCGATGCAAAGAGGTGATTTGTGGGTATTTCTAAGTTTGATTGCATTATCGATTCTCCATGAGTAGACTTCGGTTCACTCACACAGCATTCCGTAAAGAACCTCGGCAATGCTCTTACGACGTTCAGGATTTCGCCACGTTATTTGCCTGAACACAATTGAATCCAGCTAAACAAATACAAGCCCGACATTTTGCCATGCCGGGCTTGTTTATTTTGATCAGTTTTAGGCCTTCTTAAATGCTGCCAGCTTCTTGAACATATCGCGGAATATCGGGTTGCGGTATGCGAAGTACGCAACCTTAATCGGATGGCGGCGCGCGTCGCGGCTCCAATGGCAGTCGTCCGACAGCAGCGGACTGGGCTCTATCGTAGTCGGCTCCCAGTCGGGATTTATCAGCATCGCTATGGTCGATATGTCCCAGATCTCCTTGCCCCACGCGAAGTGATCGTCATTATAGCCCATCAGTATGTCGATCAGCGTATCGCACAGTTCGTTCTTGCCGCCGATGCACGCCTGAAGTTCGGGCACGCTGGTCAGCAGGTGCGACGCAACGCCCATGCACGGCACGAGTATGAACGGCACGCCGCTGTCCAGCACCGTGCGCGCCGCGGGCACGTCCTGCATAAGGTTAAACTCGCGCGTATGCGGATACGTGAGCGAATTGCCACCCAGCCATACCACGATTATCTTGCGCGCAAGGCGGGGTTCCATTATCAGCGCGCTGGCGACGTTGGTTATCGCGCCGATTGCGACTACATACAGCGGATCGTCGTCCGGGCGCGCCATGCCGCGCGCAACCAGATCGCGCGCCGCCGGGCTGTCCTGCGGGGTGTCCATGTCCTTCAGATAATCGCGCGAGCCTTTGAATACGAAATTTTCGGTCGGATGGCCCATCTTGCCCAGCAGACGCACGATTTCGTCATAGCTGCGTTCCATGCCCTGTTCGGGGCCGTTGGAGCGGTCGTTGAAAAACGGCGCGGCATAGACCGCCTGCACATTAAGGCGTTCGGGCGAACACAGCGCATAGCACAGCGCGAACTGGTCGTCCACCTCGTTATACGTGTCGGTGTCGAGCACCATGTCCAGCACTTTTCCGCTGTCTGCGGCGGGGATTTCAAGGCGCTTCAGTATTTCGATATTGCTCAGTGGCTGCCATTGCATGAACATCATCCTCCGTATATTCAGGCTTTCGCCATTGCTGCGTTTACTTCGTCCAAAGTGGGCATGGCCTTCTGCGCGCCTGCGCGGGTAACGGTTATCGCCGAGGCCGCCATTGCAAAGCGTATCGCCGCGTCAATATCGTGGCCGTTCGCCAGATGCGCCGCCAGCGCACCCAAGAAGCAGTCGCCCGCGCCGGTGGTATCGACCGCGACAGCCTTTTTGCACGGGTAGAATATCGCTTCGTCGCGCGTTGCGTTCCACACGCCGTGACTGCCCATTGTCATGACTATGCGGCCTATGCCCTTGCGCGCGCAATATGCCTTTAGCGCGTCGCCGTCGGGCGTGCAGCCCATCAGAGCTTCGGCTTCATGCTCGTTGGGCACGAGTATGTCGGTCGCGGCCAGCACCTCGTCGGGTATGTCGGCTGCGGGCGACGGATTCAACAGCACCTTCACATTGTGCCTTTTGCATACCTCGACCGCGTGCCATACGGTTTCATGCGGAACCTCCAGCTGCATCACGCACACTTTGGCGGCAGCAATCAGCAGTTCGGCCGCGTCTATCATGGCCGCGCTTACGCACGCGTTCGCGCCCGGATATACGACTATGCTGTTTTCGCCCGAGTCAGCCACGCAGATGAACGCGCTGCCCGTAGGTTCATGCGATGTGCTGAGTAAGTCAAGATTGACGTTTGCGCCGGTCAGCGACTTCCGGAGTGCATCGCCCGCCGCGTCTGCGCCGACAGCGCCCACGAACGCGGTATCGCCGCCCAGCTTGCCCGCCGCGACCGCCTGATTCGCGCCCTTGCCGCCCGCGTTCAGCATAACGCCGCCGGATATTATCGTTTCGCCCGGCGCAGGTATGTGTGCTACGGAATAAACAGTGTCCATGTTTGCCGAACCTATTACAACTGTATCTGCCATAATCTGCCTCCGATTATTTGCGACTGCGTGCCGCCGCGGCCGCTTCGATGAACTCGCGCGCCATTGCGTGCTGAGGGCCGCGCACGGATTCCGGAATGCTGCTTTCGGCCATGTATTCCGGGTGCCACTGCACCGCGCGCACGAACGACTTGCCGGGCATATCGACCGCCTCGACAAAGCCCTCGGGCGCGTATGCCATGGGCTTCAGGCAGTCGGCGGGGCGCTTGATCGCCTGATGGTGCATACTGTTGACCATCATGCTGTCGCTCTTCCACAGGCGGCTCAGCGGCGAGTCCTTGACCAGAGTCAGGCTGTGAGTAGGCTCGCCATAGGGTTCGGGCTGCTGATGCGCGCTGGCGGTGGGAACGATCTGTGTACCCACGTCCTGATACAGCGTGCCGCCCAGTGCGACGTTTAGTACCTGTATGCCGCGGCATATACCGAACATGGGAATGTCGCGCTCGGCGGCGCGGCGGATGAACGGAATCTCGAACGCGTCGCGCTCATGGGCTATCCCGCCGCAGCACGGCAGAGTTGCCTCGCCATAACGCGCCGGTTCAACATCCGCGCCGCCGGTAAGCAGTACGCCGTCGCATATGTCAAGCAAGCTGTCAATCGAAGACACGTCGCTGCCCAACGGCAGGAGTATCGGAGTGCCGCCCGCGTCGCTCAGGAATGTGAGATAGTTTTCGCGGGTAACATAATTGTGATTTTTTACATCGTGCGCGGACATTACGCCTATTATCGGGTTCATAAATTTATTACTCCATGCGCGTTTCTTTTGGAAACGCACGTTCCTTCTTAATATATGTGATCACCAGCAGCACAGCCGCGCCCGTCCATGCGGCCACTTCGGCCAGATATATGCCGTCCTGCCCCATGATACAGGGCAGAAGCAGCGCCGCGCCTATGCGCATGACCAGTTCGGCCGCGCCCGACAACATGGGCACGACTGTATCGCCCATGCCCTGCTGTGCACTGCGGTATACGTATAGTATGTAGAGTATAGGCAGGCACGATGACATTACGACGAGATAGCGATATGCAATCGAAAGCACCTTTGCCACCTCGTCCGGCTCGCCGGATATGAACATCATAAGTACGCTTCTGCCGCAAAGTATCATGACCGCGCCTATTGTAACCGCCGTCGCCAGCGCCATTACCGTGGACGAGCGCACGCCCTTTTTTATGCGGTCGTAACGCTGCGCGCCCAGGTTCTGGCCGGTGTAGGTACTTATCGCATAGCCGAACGATACCGCCGCCATCTCCAGTAAGCCATAGAGCTTATTTGTTGCGGTAAAGCCCGCGATGAATATGAAGCCGAAGCCGTTCACGACGTATTGCACGCACAGGCCGCCTACCGATATGATGGTGTTTTGCAGCGCAACCGGCGCGCCCAGCCTGGACAGGTGCGCGATTATCTCGCGGTCGGGTGCAAAGTGGCGGCGCTCCAGCCTGACCTCGGAAAGCCTGAGCGACACAATAAGGCAGTATACCATCGATACCACCTGCGCAATCAATGTAGCGATGGCCACGCCCGCTATGCCCCAGCCCAGCGCCACGGTGAACAGCAGGTCAAGCGCCACATTGGTAAGCGCCGCCGTAATCATCGCGCGCAGCGGAGTACGGCTGTCGCCCAGCGCACGCAGCATACTGGACAAGAGGTTATACGCCATCGATATGGGTATGCCTGAAAAATATATGCGCAGGTACAGCAGCGCACCAGGCAGTACGTTGTCCGGCGTATTGAGCATGTTGAGCGTGGGCAGCAGGAAGATTTGGCTGATTGCCAGCGTGAGCACGGCCACCAGCGCCGACAGTTCGATGGACATGGCGACGCTCTTTTTAAGTCCGTCATGATCGGTCGCGCCGAATTTCTGGCTCATCAATATCGAAAAGCCCTGCGCAAAGCCGGTAGGTATGCCCAGCACCAGCCAGTTGAGCCAGTCCGCCGCACCTAGCGACGCGAGCGCCTCGACGCCAACAAAGCGCCCCACAACCGCCGTATCGACCAGCGTATACAGCTGCTGAAACACGTTACCCGCCATGAGCGGCAGTGCGAACGTGAGTATCAGCTTCCACGGCCTGCCGTGCGTCATGTTCTTTACATGTGCCATAGTACACCTCAAAATAAAATATTGCGGCGGCTGGCCGTTGTGTGACAAACGCAGACTCGCCTATGTATGATGATATGCGCGTATCGGCCTTATGTCAAGTAGAATAATGCCGAAAAATTGCTTTACAGATTATTGTCGCGCACCAAATAAGCGACGGCTCTGAATTTAACTCAAAGCCGACGTTTACAGACTTATTCGTTTGGTCAAACGGATTATACGTTTAAGATTGCATCGCCGCATCATTATATGTGGTCAGCCAAATGAAAGCAAGCGTGCAAGCATGAATCAAATTTGTTTTAACTGAGCTGTCGCCGTTGACAAACGAAGCAATACGGCTTACAATTAGCGCAATTACATAAGCCTTATGAAAGCGAGGTTCTACAATGGATTCATCCCAGATTTTTGAGACGGTATCGCGCGCACGCACGGAGAACATAGCAGCCATAAACATACTTCAAGGCGAATGTTCGCTGGACAGGTATGCTCATCTGATGCGCGCTGATGCGGACGGCGCGGGTGAAATATGGACGGACGCGTTTCAGGCTGCGCTTGATGAAAACCGCATCGTTCGCATACCTGCGCGCGAAATGCCTTACCTGATCGACCGTCCAATAATTGTGCCCAGCCACAGGCGCATAATCGCGGACGGTGCGGCGATACGGCTCGCGGACGGCGTGGACACGCTTATGCTGCGCAACGAGCACACGCACGACGGCACGCACCGCCCTATCGATACTGGCGACCGCGACGTAGACATATCGATCTGCGGCGGTACATGGATGGACAATTGCACCGCGCGCGCGGGCTATGGCCGCACGGGCAAGTACGACGCGGCACGCAGCTTTTACGGCGTATCCACGCTGATGCTGTTCAACAACGTGCGTGGACTTACTGTTGAGCACGCGGCGTTTGCCCACTGCGGCGCGTTTGCCGTGCAATGCGGTGACAGCGAGAACATCGTGTTCGAGGACATCACGTTTAAGGACTGCTATGCCGACGGACTGCACACGAACGGCGGCATAACCAACATGCTGATACGCGGCGTGCGCGGTCAGGTGGGCGACGATCTGGTTGCGCTGAATATGTACGATTGGCAGGATTCGTCGGTCAACTTCGGGCCGACGCGCAATGTGTGGTGCGAGGATTTGGAGCTGGCCGCCGACAGCCGATACAAGGCGATACGCATCGAGCCGGGCATGTACAGATACGCCGATGGCTCGATCGTGGATTGCGCGCTTAACAACGCGATGTTTAAGAATGTGCGCGGCATTCGCACGTTTAAGCTGTACTATCAGACCCCCGCCTACCCCATCGGCGGCGAGGCCGAATGGGGCGACGTGGGCAGTGCGGACAACATTTACTTTGAGGACATTGCGATAGATTTGCAGGAGCCGATTGACCGTCTGCCTGACTATATGAACTCCGACGCGGTTACGGGTGCGTTCGCCGGGTTTGAACTGAATGCAAAGATTAAGCAATTGCATTTCAAGGATATACGGCTCACGGTCGATAAACAGCGCTGGCCGCAGGCGTATCTGGTGTGCGTCGGGCCTAAGTCCTGCCGCCATAACGGCAAGGAGATATTCGACCCGGGACTTTCTGGCGAGGTACAGCGTCTTGAGCTGGAGGACATATCGGTGAACGGGCAGGAAGTGCACGATATATCGCAATATGTGCGCGAGATCGTGTTCGACCATCTTTACCCTGAAGCGCCGTCGTTTGCGCGGGGCACCCTACATGCGCTCGTATGCAAATAGACATGCGGGTTTGTTCACATCCGCGCCCGCAAAATGTCGCAGAAATCACGTCAAATTGCCGCGCCGCGGTAGAATATGCCACATAATTATGGTATAATTGGACAGGCATCAAGTGTGCCCATCTCGATGC
>USEE01000029.1 GCA_900553645.1 uncultured Eubacteriales bacterium | reverse complement strand
GCGGATTAAGGAATTTTTGAGACACACTCTAGTGCGCATTTTGAGTGCAAGCCGCCGCCAAAACTTGCGTTCGCATCAGAGCGGTGATATAATGGCGCTGCGGTATCGGCTGAGTGCGCGCAAATACATGGCCGCGTCCCGAGGCGAAGGGGCGGGCCGCCGTGCGAGGCCAGGTCGTAATCCGCGCAATTTTACGCGGAGGACAATTGAATATGTTGGAACTGGGATTTGCAAGTATCGATATTACGCCCACTTGTCCGGTCGATTTGATCGGATTCAGCAACCGAAGGTCATCTCAGGGCGTGGCGCAACCACTTATTGCCCAAGTCGCGGTACTGCGCATGGATGGCTTTTCGTGCCTACTCGCGGCGATAGATCATATCGGCTTCGGCATTGAACACGCGCTAAGGCTAAGGCAAAATTTAGGCAAGCTGATTGGCGTGGAGGCTGAACAGGTCATGCTATGCTTTTCGCACACGCACGCCGCGCCCAACGACAGCGCAGAACCCGAGTGGGCAGACTGGGCAGATACGCGCATACTTTCGGCGGCGCGGCGGGCGCTTGGCGACATGCGGCCCGTGCTTGCGGGCTGGAGCTGTGCTGACGTTAACATAGGCGTGAACCGGCGCAGTACGGACGGCGCGCTCGACAGGCGCGCGGGGATGCTCAAGTTCACCGACGCTGATACGGGCGCGCCAATGCTGGCCGTAATGCGGCTGACCGCGCACGGCAATTCGCTTAAAAGCGACAACTCATTTATATCACCCGACTGGTTCGGCTCAGCGCGCGATCTGCTTACGCGCGAGTGGGACTGCCCGGTCATAATTACCCAGGGCGCGGCGGGCAACATCGCCCCACGCTTATTCGATTCACAGATAAACCCGCCCGACGCGGACGACAGCGGGCGCTTCACGCGCACTCGCGACGCGCTGAGCGAAATGGCGCGCGCGGTACTGGCCGGGGCGAACGACGCTTTCCACGCTATACAGCAGCAGGACGTTTACCGCCTGAACATGTACGTAAGGCGCGGCGAACTCTGGGCCGACGTGCCCGATATGCGGCGCGCGCATGAAATCGCGGATGAAGCGCGGGTCAAGGCGGGCATCGACGGTACGCGCTGGCTCGCCGAGGTAGAGCGGCTTAATGCGCAGGGCGTTTTGCGTCAGCGCGAGTATGCTTCTATGCAATTCTTCCGACTGAACGAAGGCGCGCTTATCGGCATACCTAACGAGGTCATGTGCGAACTGGCGCTGGCTGTACAGGCGCTCGCGGGGCGGCTTGCGTTCTTGGGCGGGTATACGAACGGCTGCATGGGCTACCTGCCCACGGCAGAGGAATACGACCGCGGCGGGTATGAGGTGCTGTGGTCGATGCTGAATTACTTCATGTACTTCGGACGGGTGATGCCGCTCAATCGGGACACGGCGGATATGCTTGTCGATATGGCTGTGGATGGGCTGAACGACTGAATATGATGTGATATAAATGGGAGCGGACAGAATGCGCATTCTGCCGCTCCCTTGCTTTTTATTCCTCGCCCAGCACGTTTTGCGCGAGCCAGCGCGCCACACCGTCCTGCTCGTTGGACGCGCAGACGCCATCTGCCGCCGCCTTAACCGCAGGCTTGGCGTTTTCCACCGCCACGCCCACTCCGCAGCCCCTAAGCATTTCAACATCGGTCATGTCGTCGCCGAATGCCGCGACGTTTTCCAGAGGTATGCCGCCGGACTCGGCCATTCGTTTAACGCCCTCAAATTTATCCGCGCCGCGCGGAATTATCAGCGCCATTGTGGCTTCACACGGCCTTATCATTGCATATTCGGGCAGCATGTCCGCTATGCGTTCAATATCGCCGGGTTCAACGCGGCTAAGCAGCACATTATATACGCTCCCTTCCGGGGTATTCGAGAAATCATCCGGCACGTAATCTTCACATCCACGCACGAACGACATGTCAAAATTTGCCCGCATTTCACCATCCAGTTCCAGCGCGAATTTTTCTTCCGGCCTATATTCGCAGACGATTCGCATTATTTCCATCGCCTGTGCGCCGGTCAGGGCATTATACGTCTGCGTGCCGTCAAAGCCAACCACGCGCGCGCCATTATGGTATGACGCTGCATCCGGATTGATTACGCCCGCGAACCTGAGCGCCACGCGCGGCGCGCGCGCCGTGGCGAACGTGACCGCTATTCCGCGCGCCTGACAACGCCTCAGCACATCCACGGTGTAAGCCGAAACCGTCTTATCATCATGCAGCAGCGTGCCGTCCAGATCCACTGCTATCATGCGAATATCCATGATCGAGCCACGTCCCTTCACACTAGCGGGCGGGAGGCCGCGCGTATGCAGCCCCCCGTTCGCCCGTCAATCCTTGCGCAGTGCGTTTGCGCCTATGTCATGACGCATGTGCATGTCCTTGAAGCTGATCTTTTCCGCCGCCGCGTATGCCGCTTTTAGCGCGTCGGGCAGAGTATCGGCCAGCGCCGTCACTCCCAGCACGCGCCCGCCCGCGGTAAGCAGCTTGTCGCCGTCCTGCTTTGTGCCCGCGTGGAACACTTTAGCGCCGGTCTTTTCGGCCGCGTCAATGCCGGTTATCTCGTAGCCGCTCTGGTACTTGACCGGATAGCCGCCCGAGGCCAGCACCACGCACGCCGCGCTTGCGTCATCGCGCCATTCGATATTTACTTTTTCCAGCTCACCCTTGCTGACCGCCTCAAATATGTCCATCAGGTCGGTCTTGAGCAGTGGCAGCACCGCCTGCGTCTCGGGGTCGCCAAAGCGCGCGTTGTACTCCACCACCTTGGGGCCGTCGCTTGTAAGCATCAAACCTGCGTACAATACGCCGCGGAAGTTAAGCCCCTCGGCGTTCATCGCGTCCAGAGTAGGCTTCAAAATCTCGTCGTACACGCGCTTGGCGGTCGCCTTATCGTAGAACGGAGTGGGCGCAACCGCACCCATGCCGCCGGTGTTAAGCCCCTCGTCGTTATCAAGCGCGCGCTTGTGATCCTGCGAGGACGGCATGGGCACAATTGCGTGCTCGTCGCAGAAGCACAGCACGGTGCACTCGCGGCCGCTCATAAACTCCTCGATAACCACGCGCTTGCCGCTCTGCTTAAACGCGCCCTCCAGCATCATGGAGCGCACCGCGTCGGCGGCTTCTGCGTTGGTCTTGGCGATGATTACGCCCTTGCCCAGCGCCAGACCATCGGCCTTTATTACGATAGGCGTTTTGGCGGTTGCGACGTAATCCAGCGCCGCCTGAGCGTCGTCGAACGTCTCGTATGCCGCGGTTGGTATGCCGTACTTTTTCATCAGGTTTTTAGAGAATATCTTGGACGACTCCATGCGCGCGGCCGACTGAGTGGGGCCGAATGCGGGTATGCCCTCGCGCGTAAGCATGTCCACCATGCCCAGCGCCAGCGGGTCGTCGGGCGCAACCACCACAAAGTCCACCTTTTCATCGCGGCACAGCTTCAGCACGCCGTCCAGATCGGTAGCTTTTACGTCGGGTATGCAGCGCGCCACCTGTGCAATGCCGCCGTTGCCGGGCGCGCACAGCAGCTCGGTCACGCGCGGCGACTGGCTCAGCTTCCAGCATATGGCGTGCTCGCGCCCGCCACCGCCTACTACGAGTACCTTCATATATTACTTCCTCCTATTTGAGCCTTAAAACGAATCATATTCGTTAGAGTGTGTCTCAAGCGGAACAATCCGCAGACCCAAGTGGATTTTGCGTCAGTTCAAGGAATAAATCCGAAGGCTTAGCAGCGCTAAGTCGAGCCTTGTGACGCAGAAATGGCGCAGCGACGCCCGAAATTGCGTACTCCGGAATTTTTGAGACACACTCTAAGGCATAAGCAGGTGCTTTTGCCTAATCCGCGCCTATATGACATACCGCGCGGTATACGACGGCGCGGCCCGGCCATTGAAGCAGCCGGGCCGCACAGATTGAATTAATGTCTGAAATGGCGCATACCGGTGAACACCATCGCGATGCCGTTGGCATTGCATACGTCGATGGAGTCCTGATCGTTGCCCGCGCCGCCGGGCTGGATGATAGCGGTTATGCCGGCCTCAGCCGCAGCCTTGGCGCAGTCGTCGAACGGGAAGAATGCGTCGGAGCCCAGTGCAGCGCCCTTTACGCGCTCGCCGGAGCGCTCTATCGCCATCTGGGTGGGCCATATGCGGTTGGTCTGGCCGGGGCCTACGCCCAGCGACTGGCCGTCCTTGGCGATTGCGATGCCGTTGGACTTGGTGTGCTTTACTATGCGCCACGCCAGCTTCATGTCCTCGATTTCCTTTTCGGTGGGCGCGCGGTCGGTCACTACCTCCCACGCCATGCCCTCGACCTCGATCAGGTGGCTCTTGCGCTCGGCCATGATTACGTCGGTCTTGGCTATGACCTCGCTGGATATGGCCTTTTCCAGCTGCGCCTTGGGCGCGTCAGGTTCAGCGGCGCGTGCGGCCTTGAACAGCTCCTTATGCACCTTGTCCTTAGTGGCGGCGGCCGCATCGGCCTCCCACTCGGCGGCGTTTTTGTAGAGCTTATCGTCCACCTGCTGCATCAGCATACCGCCTGCGACCTTCTTCATGTCCAGTTCGCCCTCGGGATACTCGCGGTGCGTGGTATCCAGCTTGAGCAGGCGCAGGCTGGGCTTTTTGTAGGTCAGGGTCTTGATCGCCTCGGGCGTAAAGTCGGGCGCGACGATTATCTCAAGGAAGATCTTGTGCATCTCGGCCGCGGTAGCCTCGTCGATCACGGCGTTGGTCACGACTATGCCGCCAAATACCGACATGGGGTCAGCGGTGTATGCCTTCATGTAGGCATCATACACAGTCTCGCCCACGCCCACGCCGCAGGGATTGGCGTGCTTGCAGCACACGACCGCAGTCTCCTTGAACTCGCGCAGCAGGTCAAGCGCGCCGTTGGTGTCGTTGATGTTGTTATAGGACAGCTCCTTGCCGTGCAGCTGTACCGCGTCGGTCAGGCAGCCGGGAGTAGCGCCCAGCTCGCGATAGAACGCGCCCGCCTGATGCGGGTTTTCGCCGTAGCGCATTTCCTGTACCTTTTCATATGCCAGCGTCACCGTGGGCGGGAACATAGGCTCGCCCGACAGTTGCTTGTAAAGGTAGTTCGAGATCATGCTGTCGTACTGTGCGGTGTGCGCGAATACCTTGTAGCACAGCTTGAGCTTGGTTTCGCGGCTTACGTCTCCGGTAGCCTTGATCTGGTCGAGCACCACCGAATAGTCGGCAGGGTCGACCACGACCGCTACGTCCTGCCAGTTCTTGGCCGCGGCGCGAATCATCGTGGGGCCGCCGATGTCTATGTTTTCGATTGCGTCCTCAAACTTCACGCCGGGCTTGGCAATCGTCTGGCGGAAGGGATAGAGGTTGATCACTACCATATCGATGGGCTTTATGCCCAATTCCTCAATCTGCTTCATGTGCTCGGGATTGGAGCGCATGGCGAGCAGGCCCGCGTGTATCGCGGGATGCAGCGTCTTTACGCGGCCGTCCAGGCACTCCGGGAAGCCGGTCACATCGCTGACCGAGGTAACGGGCACGCCCGCCTCGCTCAACGCGCGCATGGTGCCGCCGGTCGAAAGTATCTCGATGCCCTGCGCGGTCAGTTCGCGCGCCAGTTCAACAATACCAGTCTTGTCAGAAACGCTTATCAAAGCCCGCTTAATCATGACAATCTGCCCTCCGTACTGTCCATCATAAATCCGGGGAAATACCACGTATCGCCCTTTGCGAAATAGCCGCATCGCTCAAACAGCCGCCGTGCCGGTTCCAGCCGCTCCCACACGTCGGCGCGCGCCATACTCAGCCCGCGCGACACAAAGTGTATGCGTGCGCATTCCAGCAGGAACTGCGCCACGCCCTTGCGGCGCGCGCGCGGCTCCACAATCAGCATCGCGATCACGCCCAGCGACTGATCCATCTCGTAAACCAGCGCCTCGCCCACGGGGCCGTTTATGTCGATCACGGCGATGCGCTTGAAGCCCGGCTCGCGCTTGAGCCGCTCCAGCCAGTCCTCGCTCCTGTTTTCGCCGAACGTCGCGTTTATGCGCGCCAGCGTGCGGCGGCTGTCCTCACGGCTTTCCAGCTTATCCGAAATAAAGCTCATGCCCTGCGGCAGGTCTGCGTCGAACGGATCGGAGTACAGCGTCTTAATCATGCCTACCTCGCGATCGTCCACGCGGAAGCCGTAGGTTTTCAGCACGTCGATAAGGCCGCTGTCGTCGGGCGCACAGCCCGCATACACGCGCGCCTCCAGCTTGGGATAGGTGCGATGCACCACCTCGGCCGAAGCCAGCGCCGCGCCCAGCAGCATATCCATGCTTCTCAGCTCGCCGTCCAGGTCTATAAATATGTTAAACGGACAATCGGGCAAAAGATCGTCGGCCTTGTAAGGCACTATCGAGCACTTGCCCACACGACGGCCCGCGTCGTCCAGCGCCACGAACACGTCGTAGGCGTTTTGCGCGCGGCCAATATCGCTGTCCAGTCTGGCCAGTTTCATTCAGTTTCCTCCTGGGGCGGCAGTATCCTGACGCTGCGCCCGTCAATCTTTATCCTGTCCTGGCAGAACAGCGCCACCGCGCGCGGCAGAAGCTCGTGCTCCACCGGCAGTATGCGCGCCGCCAGGCTGTCCGGCGTATCGTCATCCATAACCGGCACGCTGCCCTGAAATACTATGGGGCCTGCGTCGATGTCCTCGGACACGAAATGCACCGTCGCGCCCGACAGCTTCACACCGTATTTGAGTGCGGCCTCGTGCACATGATGGCCGTACATGCCCTTACCGCAGAACGACGGTATCAGCGCCGGGTGTATGTTAAGTATGCGCCCTTTGAACGCGCGAATCGTATTTTCGCCCAGTATGCCTAAATATCCGGCCAGCACGATCAGATCGGGATTGGCCTTGACCAGCGCGTCGTGGCGCGCCTGCTGGCATTCCTCTGGGGTCTTGAACGCCTTCAGCGGCAGCGCCAGCGTGGGTATGCCGCGCATACGCGCGCGTTCCAGCGCGTACGCCTTGCGCGCAGACGATATTACCATCGTCACCTGCCCGTCGATTTCGCCCCGGTCGATGGCGTCGAATATCGCCTGAAGATTAGTGCCGCCGCCCGAAACCATGGCGACTATGTTCTTCATGCGAGCTTCACTCCCTTGCCCCCGTCCTCGCTCTCGATTACCTCGCCGATTACAAAGGCGTTCTCGCCCAGCGAATTGGCCGCGCATACTACCGCATCGGCTTCCTCGCTGTCAACGGCCATAACCATGCCTATACCCATGTTAAAGGTGTTGTAGATCTGCTCGTCCTTCATGCCGCTGATGCGCTGCATCATCTTGAATATGGGCTGTACCGGCCAGGAGCCGCGATCGATGCGCGCGGTCAGGCCGTCGGGCAGTATGCGCGGTATGTTCTCGATAAAGCCGCCGCCGGTGATGTGCGCGATGCCCTTGATCGTAAAGCGGGAAATCAGCTCCTTGACCGTGCGCACGTATATGCGCGTGGGGCGCAGCAGTTCATCGGCCAGCGAGCAGCCGCCCAGTTCCTCAACCGGCGCGCTCAGGTCGGTCTTATCGTTAATCAGCAGGCGGCGCACCAGCGAGAAGCCGTTGGAATGCACGCCCGTGGACGCAAGGCCGATCAGCGTGTCGCCCTTGCGGATATTGGAACCGTTGATTACCTGCGCGCGGTCGACCATGCCCACGCAGAAGCCGGCCAGATCGTATTCGCCCTCGGGATAGAAACCGGGCATTTCGGCAGTCTCGCCGCCAATCAGCGCGCAGCCCGCCTGCAAACAGCCCTCAGCCACGCCGCGTACGATGGTAGCAGCCATATCGGGCTTCAAGTTGCCGGTGGCAAGATAGTCCAGGAAGAACATGGGCATAGCGCCCTGGCACACCACGTCGTTTACGCACATGGCCACGCAGTCGATGCCCACGGTGTCGTGACGGCCGGTCAGGAAGGCCAGCTTCAGCTTGGTGCCCACGCCGTCGGTGCCTGCGACCAGCACGGGCTTACTCATACCGCTGTTTTCGATGGAGTAAAAGCCGCCGAACGATCCCAGATCGCCGATAACGTTGTCGTTAAAAGTGCGCTTTACATGTTCCTTCATCAGGCGTACGGCTTCATAGCCGCGCTCTACGTCCACACCGGAATCCTTATAAGTTATCATCTGTTATTCTCCTTTAACGATTTCGGCCACCCGGCTCGCTATTTCGGCGTCGTGCATCAGCACGTCGTCATGCATCTGAGTACGATTTCTTTCCAGCTTTGCGCGAATATCGCCGTACTTTACTGCCAGTATCTGCGCGGCCAGCAGTGCGGCGTTCTGCGCACCGTTTATCGCCACGGTTGCCACGGGTATGCCCGCGGGCATCTGCACGATAGCCAGCAGCGCGTCCATGCCGTCCAGCTGGGATGCGGCAATCGGCAGTCCGATTACCGGCAGCACAGTGTACGCCGCCAGCACGCCGCCCAGATGCGCGGCCTTGCCCGCCGCCGCGATTATCACTTCAATTCCGTTTTCCTGTGCCAGGCGTGCGAACGCCGCCGCTTCCTCGGGCGTGCGGTGTGCGCTCAGTACGCGCGCCTCGACCTCTATGCCCAGCGCCGCAAGCTGCTTTATGCACGGCTCGACCGCCGAAAAGTCCTTATGACTACCCATTACAACCGCTACCTTAGGCATGATGCTTACCTCCAAAGCGCGGCGCTGAACGCCTGCGCGTGTTTCACGCATATATCTTACCACACGCGCGTTAAATAATCCACAAAACCCGTAACTTTTAACTAAACGATATGAAAATGTTCGGGATAACTGCGCATTTCTGTCGCACCATGCCGACTTAATGCCGTCAGCACCGAACATAATCATGTGTTCAGGCAGTCAATGTACGGTTAAGGCATAATTTCGGGCTAAGGCTGAAATCGCTCCCGTCTTAGCCGTCAAGCTGCCGACACTTGAAGTCTGCCTTAAAAAGCCCGCCTACTGAGCGAGTTTCGGTCGGTCATTTTTCTCAATCGCGCAATGCGGCCTCGCGCGCGGCCTGATACACGTCGGCAATCGGCGCGTCGCTTACGCGTGCGGCGTTTCGGCAGTCCTCGTATTCAGGCGCGGCCTTACCGGGCGCGTGCTTAACCCTGACCTGACCGAACTGAGTATCGACCGTACGCATTTTGCGCGGCAGCACGCGGCGCGCATATTCAGCCATACGCACGCCCAGCGTACTGGTTTCCCTGAGCACCATATCGGCCATACGCTCCTCATCGCCCTTTGCGCACAGCACGCTAAGCTGAGAAGCCATGCGCCCTTTCTTCATTATAATAGGCGTTTGCCACACATCGAGCGCGCCGCTTTCCATCAGCTTTTCGCAGGCATACGCCATCTGTTCCGGCGACATATCGTCGATATTACATTCAATAACAACCACGCGCCGCGCCTCAACCGGCTCTGCGCCCTCAAACTCAACAGCCATTACCTATCCTCCCCTAGGTTGGTTTTAGCCATATTATCGCACATTTTGGCGGTTTTTGCACGCTTTTTTTAGAGGGACGTGTTCTTTCTTTTCGGATAAAAACAGCCAATTTGTACGCGACATGGACACGTTTGAAATCAATTTGCCTTCGTGACAACGAATGGAAGTTTTAAGCTGTCATTTCCACCTTTTCGGATATATATCATACCGGCAATCATTGGCGAAATGTTATCAAACTTACGACTGCATTATAGTCCTTCCTAAACATTTCCAAATATATCTCTATAAAGTAAGAAGCAACCGCGATTCATCAATTATATATTCCGATTCCGTTCAAATGTGCGCGCCGAAACTCTATACACACTCAACAAGCGACCAACACATCGTCGCGCCGAAATTCGTTAGCCCATTGCCGCACGCAATTACATGAAC
>USEE01000028.1 GCA_900553645.1 uncultured Eubacteriales bacterium | reverse complement strand
TGCCATATGAGAACAGGCGCAGGGGCGCGGCGCGGTTTTCGCGTATCGCGTCGGCACCGTCGGTTATTTCGTGCAATGTTTCGGGCGTGGGGCCGATGTGCGTGCGGTTGAAATGCGTCAGCACGCGCGTGCCGTCAAGACCCTGCCAGTAGAACGACGTATACGGGAACTTGGTCGTATCGTTCCACGCTATTTTAGTGGTAAGGAAATACTTTACGCCGCTTTCCTTCATTATCTGCGGAATCGCGAACGAATAGCCGAACGTGTCGGGCAGCCAGAAGCTGTCGGCGGTGTAGCCAAAATACTTGCGGGTAAAGCGCTGGCCCCACAGGAACTGGCGCACCATGCTTTCGCCGCCGGTCAGGTTGCAGTCGCACTCCACCCACACGCCGCCGTTGGGTTCATACTTGCCCTCGGCCACCGCCTTTTGTATGCGGCTGAACAGTTCGGGATACTGGCGGCGGATTATATCGCTGTGATACGCCGAGGACTGTACAAAGCGATACTCGGGATATTCGGCCATCAGGTTCAGCTGATTGGCATATGTGCGGGCGCACTTCTTGTTCGTCTCGCTTATCGGCCACAGCCATGCCGTGTCCATATGGCTATGACCAATCAGGCCCACAAGCGGAGTTGCGTCGCCGTTTTTGCGCGCAAGCTGCTGCTTGAGTATCGGCGCGGCGGCGCGCAGACCGGAGCAGAACTCCTCGTCGGTGCACATTGCGGGATCGTAAAACAGCTTGAGGTGGGCATTGTACAGCGCGTTTTCTACCTCAGCCCTGCGGAACGAGCTTGCGTCCAACGCACGGCACAACGACAGCAGCGTGTCCAGATCGAACATGAAGTCCATCACTTCATCGTCGCGCAGACATATGTCCATGCCGCCCACGGCATACTCGAATTCATCCACCTTGCCGTCGTCAGAGAGCGGCTGAGTGCCGGGCATATCGTGATACGCATAGCCCTCCAGCGCGAAGTCGAACTTCTCGCCCGCCTTGGCGCAGGGCGTTATGCGGTTGCAATAGTGGTTGCCGTGCGAGCCCTCCACGAATTTAGCGGCGTAATTGGAATGAATTTTGCCGTTGACCCACAGCGTTGCCTCATAAAACTTCATGCGCGGCCACAGGAAAATCGCCTTTCCGTCCAGCTCGGCGGGCACAGTGTATTCGCCCTTAAACCAGCCGTACACGCCATCGCCGCCCCATGCAGGCGAATCGGCGGGCTTGAACAGGCGCGCATCCGGGATTTCGTTCAGCGGTTGTTTTGTCTGATACAGCGTGGTTTCGATGCTGCCTACAGGTCTGAACATCAGCGACTTCAGCGTGCCGATGAAGCGAGTCAGCTTATTCTTTGTCTGATTCATGCCGTTTTCGGTTATCATGTGTTCAGCTCCTTATTCAGATTGATACGCCTTTGCGGTCGTATCGCCTGTTATCAATGTGGTGGGTACTACCACGGGTTTGTGTATGCCTATTGGTTCGTTGAGTCCTTTATAGAGGAGTTCAGCCACCGCGCGCCCCATTGCGGCCTGATCTTGACGCACGGTTGTCAGATGCGCGGACGGTTCGGAATGCTCAAGCAGGGCCGCCCATTCGCTGTCGTCAAAGCCACATACGCTGAGACGGCCGGGTACGTCTATGCCCAGATCGCGGCAGGTAACTATTATATGGTAGGCCAGCGCGTCGTTTTCGGCAAGCACCGCAGTAACGCCGCACGACACCAGATGCTCGAGCAGTGCGCGCAGGCTGTCCGGCTCGCCAAGCGGCGCAGTCCACTTGTCCGCAGTTACGTCGGTATGTATAAAGTCGGGCGTTATCGGCAGGCCCGCGCGCGAATGCCCTGCCAGATACCCGGCTATGCGGTCGCCCACGGTGGCGCGCTGCATTGCGCCTATGCCGGATATATAGGCGATCTTCCTGTGCCCCAGCATCGTCAGATGCTCCATCAGTTTCAGACTGCCGCCCGCGTTGTCACTGGTCACGCTGGGCAGATACGAACAGCCGCTGGGCATGTCCATTATTACCACGGGGCGATTTTTGAATACGAATGGGTTAAGCAGGTCTATGTGTATATCGTTTTTGAGCGGATAATACGCAATGCCCGCCACGTCGGTATGCGCAAGGCGGCTCAGCACCATGCTGCTTTTCTTTTCGCCCTCGTCCTCGGTAATGAATACCGAGCCATAGCAGCCGTGCGCCAGCAGATAATCGTTGGCCGACTGAAACGTGACCGCGAGGCTGGTGCGCGATATGTTGAACGGCCATATGAATGCGAACAGCTTGCCCGCGACGCTTACCGAGTCTTCCTTGCTGGAAAGGTATGAATCGCGGCTTACGAAGCTGCCCACGCCGCGCTTGCGGTACAGCACGCCCATGTTCTCCAGCTCGTCCAACGCGCGGCGCACGGTTATGCGGCTGTAACCGTACTTATCCATAAGCCCGCTTTCGGTGCATATCGGCTTGTCAAACGAAAACCCGCCCGAATCGATCGCCGTCAAAATGTCGTCCATGACGTTCTGATACAGCGGCTTCGGCTTGGGTTGTCGGCCATGTGCCATGTCTATTCCCCCTGCCTTGTAATCACGGGATTATTATAACAATAAATCGTTTGTATTGCAACATGCCGTCGTTACATTCGTATGATATGACAATCCCACGTATCGATTTTGATGCAGATTATCGATTATATCACTTTAAGCGGCTGAATATAGCACATTCGTCGATGTGTTGTTATGACATATGCGGCGGGCATATCTGTATAGTCCAATACAGTCTCTTTCCAAATTTATTTTACGTGTAGGTAAAGGCACTATTGCGCACTGCGCGCGAATGCTGTATAATTTGCGTGTTGCCGGAGTTACATTAAATAGATTAATAGATGTTATTATGTGAATTCGCTCTGATACAGCATAACTATACTGCCGTTTATAATGTCGGAGGTGATACATACGGCCAGCGGCATGATATTTGACATTGAGGAATTCGGAATATACGACGGGCCGGGCATACGCTGCGTGATATTCATGAAGGGCTGTCCGCTGCGCTGCCGGTGGTGTCACAACCCGGAGGGGCTGGAGCGGCGCGTACAGCGCATGATTGCGCGCGAACGATGCCGGCACTGCGGCGAGTGCGAACGCGTCTGTCCCTCGCCCAGCAGGTGCGTCGCGTGCGGAGCATGTGTGCGGGCGTGTCCCGGCGGGCTGATCGAGCTGTGCGGACGGGAGGTATCGTCCGAACAAGCTGCCGCGCGGGTGCGGAGGATAAGTAAGCTTTTGATAATGAACGGCGGCGGAATTACATTTTCAGGCGGCGAGGCGCTGGCTCAGCCTGAATTTGTGATTGAAACGCGACGGCTTCTGCCTGAATTGCACGCGGCGGTCGAAACCAGCGGTTATTTGCATAGCGAAGTGTTTCATGACGTGATACGGGAAATCGACCTTATCATGTTCGACATCAAGCATACCGACCCGGCGGCGCATAAGCACTGGACAGGCGTTGACAATACGCGGATACGCGCAAACCTGGAATTGCTCAAATCCAGCGGCAAGCCATTCATCGCGCGCGTGCCGCTGATACCCGGCGTAAATGACACCCCCGAAAACATGACTGAAACCGCAAAATGGGTTGCGGACGCAAATGGACTTATACGCGTCGAGCTGCTTAAATACAACAAGGCGGCGGGCGCAAAGTATTCGCGGCTGGGTATGGATTATTCACCCGGCTTTGACGAAAGCGTCGAGCCGAACGCCTTTACTCAGCCATTTACCGACAAAGGAATCGAGGTGCTGGTATGTTAAGTGAAAACATGCGCGCAATGCGCGACGGCGTACTGCGCGGCGATCATCGCGCGCTGCGCCGCAAGCTTTCGGACGAGGAGCGCACGGCTATTGAAGGCGCGATACAGAATCCCGCGCTGTCGCTGGAACGCCGCGCCGCACTGCGGCTCAGGCTGTTGCTTGAGCGCGAGCGCGTGGGCGGGCTGAACGGCTCGGCGTTTGTATGTATGCGCACGATAACCGACTTTCCCGACATATACGCGCCCGGCGAACGCGAAAAGCTGACAAAGGGACATTATGTACACGAGCAGGGGCGCGTATGCAACATCGCGTACGACTATGCCGACGTGATTGCGCACGGGCTTCTGCCCCGGCGCGCTCGCATACTCGCCGAGGCCAGGGACGCAGAGTATGCCCAGGCGGCCGTCGAGTGCATCGACGCGACGCTGGCGTTTGCAGACAGGCACGCCGAGCTGCTGGCCGATCGCGGCGAGTGCAAGCTCGCACGGGCGCTGAGACAGAGCATACGCACTGGCGCGACCGGGTTCTGGGCGGCGCTGCAGACGTTCCGCGTGCTGCACTTCGTGCTGTGGGCCAGCAACGTTTACCACAACACTGTGGGACGATTCGACCAGTACATGCTGCCCTATTACGAGAGCGACATCGCGTCGGGAGCGCTGGACGAGGCGGGCGCGCTGACGCTGCTGGAGGACTTTTTCCTGTCGTTCAATCTGGACAGCGACATATATCAGGGTATGCAGCAGGGCGATAACGGCCAGAGCATGGTACTGGGCGGCTGCGACGCTCAGGGCAGCGATGCGTTCAACAAGCTCACCGAACTGTGCCTGACCGCAAGTCTGGAGATGCGCATGATCGACCCCAAGATCAATCTGCGCGTAAACAAAAGCACACCGCTTGAGGTATACGAGCGCTGCACGCTGCTCACGCGGCAGGGATTGGGCTTCCCGCAGTACGCCAACGACGACGCGGTTATTCCCGCGCTGATAAACATGGGCTATGCGCCCGAGGACGCGCGCAACTACGTCGTGGCGGCGTGCTGGGAATTCATAATACCCGGCGCAGCGATGGATATACCCAACATCGGCGCGATTTCACTGGCAAAGACCGCCGACGACGTTATACGCGCAAAGCTTATGGACTGCGCGACATTCGACGAGCTTATGGACGCGTTCAGGCAGGAGATGCGTACGCGCGCGGTACAGCTTGCCGATACGCTGCACCCGCTTTACATGGAACCCGCGCCGTATGCGTCGGTGCTGATGAGCGACGTGAGCCATGATGTAAGCTTGGGCGCCAAATACAACAACTATGGCATACACGGCACCGGCTTTACGCTGGCAGTGGATCAGCTTGCAACCGTTAAGCAGTTTGTGTTTGATAAGGGCACGCTGGCGCGCGAACGGCTGCTCAATGCCCTTAAAAATGATTTCAGGGACGACGCGGAGCTGCTGGGAATACTGCGCCGCGACGCGCCCAAGCTGGGACGCGATGAAGCCGCTGATTCACTGGCGGACGATGTGCTGGACGCGTTTGCCGACAGTCTGAAAGGACTTGTCAACGAGCGCGGCGGCATATTCCGCGCGGGCACGGGCTCGGCGATGTACTACATATGGCACGCGAAGGAGCTGGGTTATACCTGCGACGGCCACGAGCCGGGCGAGCCCTTCCCGGCCAACTTCTCGCCGTCGCTGCTGCTGCGCGACGCGGGGCCGCTCAGCGTGATACAGGCGTTTGCGCGCCCCGAGGTCGGGCGCTGCATGAACGGCGGGCCGCTGACGCTGGAATTGCACGACAGCGTGTTTAAGCGCGAGGACGGTCTGACCAAGGTGGCACAGCTCGTGCGAAGCTTTATACAGCTGGGCGGGCATCAGCTGCAACTTAACTCGGTCAACGTTGACCAGCTGCGCGACGCACAGACACACCCCGAGAACTACGCCAACCTCATCGTGCGCGTATGGGGCTGGAGCGGGCGGTTCGTACTGCTCGACCGCGCGTATCAGGAGCAGATCATCGCGCGGACTTCATATTCGGTTTGATTATTATGCGAGGTGGAGTAAACATGAAATATGCTGTGGAATATGCGCTTAAGGCGCCGATGGGCGGCGTTAAGCTGACCGGCGGGCGGCTTAAAAAGGCTTTTGACAACAACGTAAGCTTTCTAAAGGGCTTTGATGTGGACAGGATGCTCTATTGGTATCGCGTGCATCAGGGTAAACCCGCGCCGGGCGTACCATATGCCAGCGACGCAGGGCATTTTGAGAACAATCTGAAGGGCCAGACTGCGGGTGAATTTATGATGGGCGCGGGCGCAAGTCTGCTCTGGGGCGAGGACGCGGAACTGCGCGGCATGGTGCGCAGGCTGCTGGACTGCATCGAGGCCGGGCGTGAAAGCGACGGGTTCATACTGCCGATAACGCGCGACGAGTTCCGCACGCGCGAATACCCCAACTACACGCGCGCGTGGATAACGTTCGGACTGCTGGACGCGGGATACGCGGGCGAACAGCGCGCGTTTGAACTGGTGCGCGGCTTTGGCGACTTCTTTAATCAGTGCGAAGTGCTGCCGTTTGTCAAGGACATGAATCTGGGCTTTCAGGGCATCCTGGCCAACCCCCGCCTGTACGACAGCCCGGTCGGCAAGCGCGCTGACATCGACACCGCGCTAAAATGGTATCAGGAAAAGTGGTGGCTGGAGGAGCTGATTAACGACGACCAGCGCGCCATTTACGAGCATCCCGGCAACCATCCGCACAGCACGCTGCTTACCACGCTGGAGGGCTACCTGGACATATACCGCGCGACCGGCGAACAAATCTACATCGACGCGGTACGCCACGCGCTCAAGATGTACGAAGGCAAGTGGCAGCATGTGGGCGGCGGCATCAACATGTGCGAGGACGACAAGTACTTCCCCGGCTGCAACTGGCTCGACCCGTCGCATCACTATAACGAGTTGTGCTCCACCAACTTCTGGGTACTGATAAACCAGCGTATGCACCGGCTGTTCCCCGACGACGCGCATTATGTGGACGAGATGGAAAACTCGATATACAACGTGCTGCTGGCAGCGCAGGTCGAGGATAAGGGCTATCACTACCTCAACTTTCTTGAGCGCTCCAAGGACTGGCGCTGGCTGGATCGCGCGACGTGCTGCTCTGCTATGGGCACACGGCTGGCGGCGCTGCTGCCTCAGTTCCTGTATACGTACACTGGCGACACCGTGTATGCGGACATTTATTCGCAGAGCGAGGCCACTCTGCCGTTGGACGCGGGCAATGTCACTTTGCGCTGCGAAACCGATATGCCTGAAAGCGGCCATGTGCGCATAACCGTCGTGGACTGCGCCGCGCCGTTCACGCTCAAGCTGCGCCATCCACGCTGGGCGGTCGAGGGCGGCAAGTCATATTATGAGACGATTGAGGGCGTTAAGGCGGGCGACGTATTTGAGCTTGATCTGCCGTTTGGTTTCAAGACCACGCGCTACACCGGCGGCGAGGAGAAGCCGCGCGAGGAGCGTTGGGCGCTGGAGTACGGCCCGCTGCTGTACGCGGCGATGGGCGCGCCCGGCCCGGTGCATGTGAGCTGGAACCCTGAGGAGCCGCAGAAGTGGTTTGAACCGGCCAGCGATGGGTTGAAACTTAAACTGCGCGGCGACGACCGGCACGAGTACTGGCCTTATCTGGAAATACGCGACGAACCGTTCAGCGTTTACCCGGTGGTTACGCGGATTTAAGGACATGATTTTTTGCAGGGCATGGGCGATTCTTTGCGGTCGCCTGTGCCTTGTTTTTTTATGGAACTGCCGCGCTGCGAGTGCGTTTGACGATCTTTTACAAGGCAAGATTGACATGGTGGACTTATACTGAAAGTGGTTTGCGGACTTGAGCGATGTTACAGACATTCCAAGGGTAATGTGCCTTTTCAAAAGGCGCTTTGCTTTTGAGTTCGAGTTATTAACGATGGTTTAGAGTGTGTCTCAAAAAGGAAAATCCGCAAGTTCGAGTGGATTTTTCGTCAGTTCAAGGAATAAATCCGAAGGCTTAGCAGCGCTAAGTCGAGGATTGATGACGCAGAAATGGCGGAAAAGACGCCGAAATTGCGGATTAAGGAATTTTTGAGACACACTCTAGTTAAATTCAGGAGGCGATCATTTATGAAAACCCGCAGCATTGCCGTTATAGGACTTGGGCATGTCGGCGCGCACGTCGCGTACAGCCTTGCCGTGCAGGGCATAGCCGACGAATTGCTGCTTATAGATGCAAACGAGCAAAAGGCCGTAAGCGAATGTCAGGACCTGCGCGACAGCGTGGCGTACCTGCCGCATCGCGTAAATGTAAACGTAGGCGGTTTTTCCGATCTGAAGGACTGCGATCTTATTATAAACAGCGTGGGCAAAATCGACCTGCTGATTGCAAACAACGACCGTCTGGACGAGATGGACTTTACGATTCATGCTGTTAACGGGTATGTAGACAAGATACGCAAGTCGGGTTTTGACGGCGTGCTGATAAACATAACCAACCCCTGCGACATAGTAACGCGCCAGCTTGCCTTAGGACTTGACCTGCCGCGCGGCCGCGTATTCGGCACTGGCACTGGTCTTGACACCTCGCGACTGCTTTCGGCGCTGAGCATGCAGACGGGTGTAGACCACAAGTCGATCACGGCATACATGATGGGCGAGCATGGCGCGCAGCAGTTTGCGCCGTGGTCGTGCGTAAGCTTTGCAGGAATGCCGCTTGAGGAGCTGGCCAAGCGCGACGAGCGTTTCCGCTTCGATCACGACGAAATGCGCAAGACCGCCATCGGCGGCGGCTGGGTAACGTTCAAGGGCAAGAATTGCACCGAGTACGGCATAGCCACTACCGCGGCGCGCATGGCAAGCGTAGTACTGCACGACGAGCGCCGCATAATGCCCGCCAGCATGGAACTGAACGGCGAATACGGCGAAACCGGCCTGTTCGCGGGCGTACCCTGCCTGATCGGTAAAAATGGCGTGGAGCAGGTAATAGAACTCCCGCTGACCGACGCCGAGCGCGCTACCTTCCACGAATGCTGCGACGGCATACGCCACAACATGGAGCATTTGAAGGATATTGTGTGATTGTCGTTTCAGGATTCATACCTCGATTTTCATATGTAAACAGGAGAGCCGGTTCGGCAGACCGGCTCTCCGATTTTATTACCCGCTCATCCGCTCCCGCAGTTTAGCCATTATCCGGCTTTCCATGCGCGACACCTGAACCTGCGATATGCCCAGCCTTGCGCCGGTCTGCGACTGCGTGAGGTTTTGAAAATACCTCAGATTAATAAGCTCGCTTTCGCGGCTTTCCAGCGCGCTTATGCCGCGCTCCAGCTCCATATGCTCTATCTGCCGTTCGGAATCGTCCTTGCCTATCGTGTCGCCCAACGTCATGCTGTCCTCGCCCACCGGCTCGCTGAGCGAGCGCACACTGCGAACTGCGGCCATTGCCTCCACCGCGTCGGCCACGTCCAGCCCTGCGCGCCCGGCCAGTTCCTCTATCGTGGGTTCGCGGCCGTGTTCGCGCTCCAGTTCCTCCCTTGCCTTAAAACACGCCCGCGCCTTTTCGCGTAGTACGCGCGACACCCTCACTTGACCATCGTCGCGCAGGAAGCGCCTTATCTCGCCCATTATCATGGGCACCGCGTAGGTCGAAAACCTGACTTCATAGCTTAAATCAAACCCGCGAATCGCCTTGACCAGCCCCATGCAGCCCAGTTGAAACAAATCGTCCCACTCCACGCCCCGGCCGCCAAAGCGCGCCGCAATCGATTTGACCAGCGCTATATTGTCGCTTACCAGCGCGTCCAGCGCCGCCTTATCTCCCGCCTGCGCGCGGCGGATGTACTCCATCGTTTCATCGTGCGGCCTCATCCGGCGCGCCCAGCTGCTTGGTCATGCGCACCTTAGTGCCCCGCCCGCGCTGCGAGGTCACTTCCACGGTGTCCATTAGCGTCTCCATCACGGTAAAGCCCAGTCCGGAGCGCTCCATGTCGGGGCGCGATGTGTAAAACGGCTGTCGGGCGCGCTCCACATCCTCTATACCGCAGCCCGCGTCGTGCACCTCGAACGCAACCGAATTGTCGTCGAATATCTCCCCACTCAGGCGCACCATGCCGCGCGTGCCGTCATAGCCGTGTATTATCGCGTTGGTCACAGCCTCGCTCACGGCGGTCTTTATGTCGTTCATCTGATCGACAGTGGGGTTAAGGCGCATTATGAACGCCGCCGCGCACAGCCGCGCAAAGCCCTCGTTTTCGCCGCAGGCGAGGAAGTCCACCCGCATTTCATTTACGCACGTCATACTCTGTCACCTGCCCGCTCGCATTTTTGCACGATTTTGTACAGACCGGCCAGCTCCATCAGCCTGTCCACCTGACGGCTTGCGCCGCACACCTTCACGCCGCCGCCGCGCGCCGCCATGCGCTTGTACCGGCCGATTATCACGCCAACGCCTGATGAGTCCATAAACGTCATGCCGCTCATGTCCAGTATCAGGTACTTAACTGCCTTATCCTGAGTAAGTTCGTCCAGCATTGTGCGCACGCTGTCGGCGCTGAAGTGATCCAGCTCGCCGCGCAGGTTTGCCGTCACGGTTACGTGCGCCCGTTCGCCCGGCATCGAAGCCACCCCCCTCAAGTTACATATATGGCCTTATAAAGCTCACATATATTTCGCTCAGGGCGCATGGTTTTCCTACCGCAAAAAGGCTGTTTGTTTGTCGGATCGGCGCATCCGTGCGACACGTTTTGCAATGCGCTGCTTAGGCATGTCTTGAAGG
>USEE01000027.1 GCA_900553645.1 uncultured Eubacteriales bacterium | reverse complement strand
CCGGGACCACAACAACATCATCAACTCCCTGTACATGGATCCGGAGGAGTGCGACCGTCACAACGACCATCTGGCGGAGAAATACGCCCTGATGGAGAAGAACGAGGTCCGCTGGTCCGAGACGGAGTGCGAGGACGCCGAGATCGTCATCACCGCCTACGGCACCCCTGCCCGGATCGCCCTCACCGCCCTTGAGACGCTGCGCGCCGAGGGGCTGAAGGTGGGCCTGTTCCGTCCCATTACCCTGTGGCCCTTCCCGGAGGAGGCCCTGCGCAAGCTCTCCAAGGCCGACCACGTGAAGGCATTTTTGGATGTGGAGATGAGCTCCACCGGCCAGATGATCGACGATGTAAAGATTGCGGTCGAAGGCAAGTGCCCGGTAATGTTCTATGGCCGCACCGGCGGCATGATTCCCACCGTGCGCGAGATACAGGCGGAAATCGAAAAACTGAACGCAGCCCGATAAGGCGGCGACATAACGAAGGATTGGAGGCCAACACAAATGGCAACGGTATTTAAGAAAACCTCCATGCTGACTGACGCGCCGCTGCATTACTGCCCCGGCTGCACTCACGGCATAATTCACCGGCTGGTCGCAGAGGCGATCGAGGAGCTGGGCATGGCTGACAAGGCCATCGGCGTGGCGCCGGTTGGCTGCGCGGTGTTTGCGTACAACTATTTCAACTGCGACATGCATGAGGCGGCGCACGGCCGCGCGCCGGCGGTTGCGACCGGCATAAAGCGCGTACTGCCGAACAATCTGGTATTCACGTATCAGGGCGACGGCGACCTTGCCTCGATCGGCGCGGCTGAAATCACCCATGCGGCCACCCGCGGCGAGAAGATAACCACTATATTTGTAAACAACGGCATTTACGGCATGACCGGCGGCCAGATGGCGCCCACCACGCTGGTGGGTCAGGTGACCACCACGTCGCCCTACGGCCGCGATCCCGAACTGTGCGGCTACCCGCTGAAGGTGAGCGAGATGCTCAGCCAGCTCAACGGCCCGGCGTACATCGCGCGCGTGTCGGTACACGACGTAAAGCATATTCGCGAGGCCAAGAAGGCCATCGTAAAGGCGTTCAAGGCGCAGATTGAGGGCAAGGGCTTCGCAATGGTCGAGGTGCTGTCCACCTGCCCGACCAACTGGGGCATGTCGCCTCAGGAGGCGCTCAAGTGGGTCGAGGAGAAGATGATCCCCTACTACCCGCTGGGCGTGTTCAAGGACACCATGGAGGAGGCGTAAGCAGTGGAACAGCGTATAATGATAGCCGGTTTCGGCGGACAGGGCGTTTTGCTGATGGGCCAGCTCATCGCGCAGGGCGCGATGGACGAGGGCAAGTTCGTCAGCTGGCTGCCCTCCTACGGCCCCGAGATGCGCGGCGGCACGGCCAACTGCTCGGTCGTGGTCGCGGACGAACCCGTAGGCTCCCCGGTAGTTACCGAGCCGGACGTGGCGATAATAATGAACAAGCCCTCGCTTATATCGTTTGAAAAGGCGGTTAAGCCGGGCGGAGTGCTCCTTTACAACACCTCGCTTATCGATCAGGCTCCCACCCGCACCGACATACGCGTGGTGGGCGTGGCGTGCAACGACATCGCGACCGAGCTGGGCAATGCGCGCGTGGCCAACATGGTCATGCTGGGCGCATACTGCCAGGCGGCGGGCCACATAGCGCTGGAGTCCATAGAGGACGCCATGCGCCATAAGCTGGGCGCAAAGAAGGTTCACCTGATGCCCATCAACCGTCAGGCGCTCGATAAGGGCGTGGAGTGCGCGAAGTAATTGCACTTGACTTAACGCCTGTTCCCCCGTCGCATGTTATTCGTGCGGCGGGGATTTTGTGGTTTAAGGCAGAATTTCAGGCGGTTGACTGCGGTGTTGAATGTCTGCCTAAGCGCATAATTATCGGCGAATGAATCTAAATCCGGCTTTTTAAGGTTGCAATTTGCATTGATGTAAGCAACGTACAAAGACGAATTAGAACGCGCAAACGCACCATTTATCTTCTATGCATTTAACTGCAAAGTCAGTATATAGCTTGTCGTTTTATTCCTTATAAAACCGTCAATTACCTTTTTCTTTTGCATATTAAAGGAAATCATACCAATCTTGTTGAAATAGATTACTTCGACTGAGTCTTTGGGCTTATTGAGGAGGAAAATGAAATGCTGCTTAACGATATAAACATCCGCGACCCGTTCATACTGGCTGATGACGGGCACTACTACATGTACGGCACGCGCGGCGCAAGCACATGGGGATGCGGCACTGGTTTTGACGTGTACGTGAGCGACAATCTGGAATCGTGGAGCGGCCCGCACGAATGCTTTGCACGCCCGGCCGACTTCTGGGCCGACCGCAACTTCTGGGCGCCCGAGGTGCACAAATACAGGGGCAGGTATTACATGCTGGCCAGCTTCAAGAGCGAAACCGCCTGCCGCGGCACGCAGATACTCGTCGCCGACACGCCAATGGGGCCGTTCCGGCTGCACAGTGACGGCCCGGTCACGCCGCGAGATTGGGAATGTCTGGACGGCACGCTGTACGTGGACGCGCAGGGCACGCCATACATGGTATTCTGTCACGAATGGCTTCAGGTACACGACGGCGGCATGTGCGCGATTCAGTTGAGCGACGACCTCACCCACTCGGTGGGCGAAGCGACGACGCTGTTCCACGCCAGCGAACCCGCGTGGGCAAAGCAGGGCGCGAAGGACTATGTAACCGACGGCCCATTCATATACACGACCGCAAGTGGGCGGCTGATAATGCTGTGGTCAAGCTCTGCGGCGGACGGCTACTGCGAAGGGCTTACCTATTCCGACGGCGACATATTCGGCCCGTGGAAGCACGACGAGCGGCTGCTGTTCTCGCGAGATGGCGGGCACGGTATGCTGTTTAAGACATTCGACGGCCAGCTCATGTTCGTGCTGCATCAGCCTAACAATACTCCCGACGAACGCCCGCGACTGATATATGTTTGTGAGAAAGACGACACGCTTTGGGTTAAGCAGTAATGCCGGCTATCGGGCAACTTCTGCCTTAACCATATAAACTAAAAAACCGGGATGCGCATTTGCCTGAAGCAGGCACGCATCCCGGCTTTATTTATGTAAGCCTTATCAGAACAGACCCGAAATCACGCCGTTCTCGTCCACGTCGATGTTTTCGGCGGCTGGAACCTTGGGCAGGCCCGGCATGGCGATTATCTCGCCCGTGAACGCGACCACGAAGCCCGCGCCCGCGCTCAGACGCGCGTCGCGCACATTGAGCGTGAAGCCCTCGGGCGCGCCCAGCTTGCTCATATCGTCGGACAGTGAATACTGCGTCTTGGCGATGCAGACCGGCGCGTCGGCGTAGCCCATCTCGGCAAACTGCTTGAGCTTAGTGCGCACGCCGGGCGCGAACTTAACCTCGGCCGCGCCATAGACCTTCTTGGCAACGGCGGCGATCTTCTTGTCCAGCGGAGTTTCGTCGTCGTAGGTAAATGTGAGCGGCTTGGGGCTGTCGCACATTTCCTTTACGTGCGCGGCCAGCTCAGTTGCGCCTGCGCCGCCCTTGCCCCATACGTCGCACGGAATCGCGCACGCGCCGTGCGCCGCGCACTCAGTGCGCACCAGTTCGATTTCAGCCTCGGTATCGCTTGCGAAACGGTTTATTGCGACGACCGCGTTCAGCCCCCACACCTTGGTCACGTTGTCGATATGCTTCATCAGGTTGGGCAGACCCGCACGCAATGCGTCCAGATTCTCTTTGCTCAGATCGGGCTTCTTTACGCCGCCGTGGCTCTTGAGCGCGCGCACGGTGGCCACGATGACCACGCAGTCGGGGCGCAGCCCGGTCAGGCGGCATTTTATATCGATGAACTTCTCCGCGCCCAGATCCGCGCCGAAGCCCGCCTCGGTAACGGTATAGTCGCTCAGGCGCATCGCCGTGTCGGTGGCAATATACGAGTTGCAGCCGTGCGCGATGTTGGCGAACGGGCCGCCGTGTATCAGCGCGGGGGTGTGCGCCAACGTCTGCACAAGGTTAGGCATCATCGCGTCCTTGAGCAGCGCAGTCATTGCGCCCTGCGCCTTTATGTCGCGCGCGTATACCGGGCGCTTGTCGAACGTCCAGCCGATTAGCAGGCGGCCCAGACGCTCCTTCAGATCGGATATGTCGCGCGCCAGGCACAGCGTCGCCATTACCTCGCTCGCGGCGGTTATGTCAAAGCCATCCTCGCGCGGCATACCGTTTGTGCGGCCGCCCATGCCGTCGAGTATATTGCGCAGCTGGCGGTCGTTCATGTCCATGCAGCGGCGCCATACCACGCGGCGCGGGTCTATGCCCAGCGCGTTGCCCTGGAATATGTGGTTGTCGATCATCGCGGCCAGCAGGTTATTGGCTGCGGTTATCGCGTGCAGATCGCCGGTGAAGTGCAGGTTGATGTCCTCCATGGGCACGACCTGAGAATAGCCGCCGCCCGCAGCGCCGCCCTTTACGCCGAACACAGGGCCAAGCGACGGCTCGCGCAGCGCCAGCATCGCCTTTGCGCCGATAAGGTTAAGGCCGTCGGCCAGACCCACGGACACGGTGGTCTTGCCCTCGCCCGCAGGCGTGGGGTTAATGGCGGTCACGAGCACCAGCTTTGCGCGGCGCTCCGCTCCTCCCAGCGCGCGCGGATCGACCTTGGCCTTATACCGGCCATAGGGTATAAGCGCGTCGTCGGGTATGTTAATCGACTTTGCAATCTCGGTTATAGGCAGCATCTTTGCGGCCTGAGCAATTTCAATATCAGTAGGCATCGAAAGCACTCCTTTCAAATGGCAGACTGGATGTACCCTCATTATATCATCCGTATATTAAGAATGCAACCATTAAAAACGTTCGTGATTTTTTTGCGGAGCAATCTCAGGTACGCACATCAAAAATCTTTTGATAAAAATCCATTGATTATTGTGTGATTTAGGGTTATAATTGGTTAAAGCTAACGCAAGGCGGCGCTGAGGCCGCACGGAGGATATTACTTATGATCGATATCGCTAGTCTTAAGAGGGGCTGGAATCTGGGCAATACGTTCGACGCGTTCGGCGGCGAAACCGGCTGGGGCAATCCGCGCACGACGCGCGAAATGATAGATTTTGTGGCGCAGGCGGGCTTTGACGTGCTGCGCGTGCCCGTCACATGGAAGGAAAACATGGGCGCTGCGCCCAATTACCGTCTGAACGCCAACTTCCTTTTGCGCGTGCGCGAGGTAATACAGTGGGGTCTGGACGCGGGCATGACGGTTATACTTAATACCCATCACGAGGGCGAATGGCTAAAGCCGTCCACCGAGTATCTTGACAAGATCGAGCCGCGCTTTATCGCGCTGTGGAGGCAGATTGCCGAGTACTTTGGCGACATGGATGAGCGTCTGATGTTCGAGGGCATGAACGAGCCGCGGCTTGAGGGCACGCCCAACGAATGTTTCGGCGGCGATTCTCAGGTGCGGCGCGCAATAAATGTGCTGAACCGGCTGTTTGTCGAAACCGTGCGCGCGACCGGCGGCAATAACCTTACGCGCGGACTGCTCATCACCACCTGCGGCGCGCAGGTCAACGAGCGCGGCTTGAAGGACATGATCGTGCCCGCCGACGACAATCTGATACTGTCGCTGCACTCGTACTGTCCAGACGATTACGCCTTCGACCGATTGCACGGCAGAAAAATTTTTGACGAGAGCGTGGACGCGGACATAGGCGCAATGTTCGACACTTTGGTCAAATTCGCAAAGCCGCTGAATCTGCCCATCATAATGACCGAGTACGGCGCGGTGAACAAGAAGTTCGTAAACGGCAAGTACAACGACGAGGACAACGCCAAATGGGCGCGCGCGTTCCTGAGCCGTGCCAAGGCGCTGGGCATACCGTGCGTGTGGTGGGACAACGGCTATTTCGACAGCGGTGATGAGCATTTTGCGCTGCTGGATCGTATCAACCTGCGCTGGTACATGCCCAAGACGGTTGAAGCCATAATCGAAACCACAAAGTAAATATAAAGCTGAATTGTATTCCCCGCCGCGCAGTTACGTACTTTGCGCGGCGGGTTTTTGTATAGGCAGATACGGCGTTAAGGCTGAATAAACGGCTTTAGGGTTGGCCTTGTAAAACTGTCCTCAGCCTTATAATGTCTGAGCCATATTTTGCTTTTAGCAGGCGCGCTCAAACAGATACGCTTGCGATTCCGCCTCCACTGCCGCATTTTCATACCATGCAATTGACATAAGCCAGCCGCCGCGCTATAATTTATCCACAGCCCTGTGGCTGAATAAAAGGCAGGAGATTGCTGTTTGAATAAGATGATTTGTAGGATTGTTCGCTGACCGGAAGGTTGACGGACGCGCACAACAACCTTCCGGATTTGAGCACATGCGCAATCTGCTTGAATTTGAGGAGGAACAATCATGAACGAGTACACTTACCGCATCGAAACCCCGCGTGATTACGCCGCAGTCGAAGCCCTTACCCGCGAAGCATTCTGGAACGTATACAGGCCCGGCTGTGACGAGCACTTCATCGTCCACAGCCTGCGCGGAAACGCGAATGTCGTTGCCCGGCTCAACTACTTATGCGAATGCGGCAATCAGATTTGCGGCCACATATTTTACACGGCCATAAGCATCATATCGGACAGCGGCGAAAGCTTTGAAGCGCTGTCTTTCGGCCCGATCAGCGTGCGCCCCGATCTTCAGCGCACGGGCATAGGCTCTCAGCTTATTCGCCGGTCGTTCAGCGATGCGCGCGCCGCCGGGTACAAGGCCGTTATAATAACCGGCAGCCCGGCGTACTATTCGCGCTTTGGCTTCCGGCCTGCGGCTGACTTTGGCATAGTGGATGCGGACGGCTCGTCGTACCCTGAGCTTATGGCGTGCGAGCTGGTCGAGGGTGGACTAAGCGGAGTGCATGGCCGCGTGCACTTCTGCCCGGAATTTTTCGACATCGACGCAGAAGCTTTGGCTAAGTTCGATGCAAAGTTCCCGCCGCGCGAAAAGCTGAAGCTGCCGGGACAGCTTTGGTACGCTCAGTGACTTAAAAAGCGTCGCCTTCTTGTATTTAAGAGGGCGGCGCTTTTAGCTTTAGACCTATCGATTTTAGGCAGATCATGTCATAAAACGTTACAATCCAGCCTGACCCGAACTGCCTAAGCAAACCAAGCAGCCCGCTCAGATGCCGCGTTTCAGGCATCCGGGCGGGCTGAAATCATACATCATTCTTTTCCGAGGAAGCGGGTCAGGAAATCGCGCGTGCGCTCATCCTTGGGATGGCTGAACACCTGCTCGGGCGTGCCGTCCTCGCGGATAAGGCCATCGCACATGTACACCACGCGGTTACTCACGTCGCGCGCGAACGACATCTCGTGCGTCACGACCAGCATCGTCATGCCGTCCTTGGCCAGATCGCGCATGACCGACAGCACCTCGCCCACCATCTCCGGGTCGAGCGCGGACGTAGGTTCGTCGAACAGCAGCACCTCCGGCTCCATCGCCAGCGCGCGCGCTATCGCCACGCGCTGCTTCTGGCCGCCCGAGATCTGGCGCGGGCGCGCATTTATGTAGGGCGCCATGCCTACCTTTTCCAGATACATCATCGCGTTGGCGCGGGCCTCTTCCTTCTTCTTGCCCAGCACCTTGGTCTGGCCCACAATGCAATTGTCCAGCACTGTCATGTTGTTGAACAGGTTGAACGACTGGAACACCATGCCCACCTTGGTGCGGTAGGCGGCGGCGTTCACTCCACGCGCGAGCATGTTGTCGCCATGGAAGTATATCGCGCCCGCCGTGGGAGTCTCCAGCAGGTTAATGCAGCGCAGCAGCGTCGATTTTCCCGAGCCGGATGCGCCGATTATCGAGGTCACGTCGCCGGGCTTTACGGTAAAATCGATGTCGCGCAGTACCACGTGCGCGCCGAACGACTTGGACAGGTGTTCCACTCTCAGCAGCTCGTCCATGCTTACAGCCCCCTGTTCTGCTGCCCGCTGAGCAGCTCGCTTTCCTTGCTGTGCTCGTCAAAATTGCTGCCCTTGCCGGGGTGGTTCAGCATACCGGCGGTGGGCGCAAGCTGATCGGTGGTGGCCAATGTATAGCTGTCATCGCCCGCCAGCTTCTTTTCCCACTTGCGCAGCAGCACCGATGCGATAAGCGTCATGCACAGATAACCGGCCATCTCGATCGCCGCCGACGGGAAGTACAGATAAGTCGCGCCCACGGCCGCGCGGTGCACCGCGAAGAAGTCGGTAAAGCCGATTATGAACATTACCGAGGTGTCCTTTATGTTTATAATGAAGTTATTGCCCACCTGCGGCAGTATATTGCGAAGTGCCTGGGGCAGTATCACGTACATCATGGTCTTGAAGTGGGTCATGCCAATGGCCTTTGCGCCCTCTGTCTGGCCGGGGTCGATCGAGAGTATGCCGCCGCGCACGGTCTCGGCCATATACGCGCCGGTGTTGATCGACACGACCAGCAGCGCCGCGCCCCACACGTTGGTGAACTTCATCGCCGCGTTAGTGAAGTACGGCAGACCATAGTATATGAACACGGCCTGCAGCACCATGGGCGTGCCGCGAAATACCTCGACATACGCGCGCACTATCGCGCGCACCGCCGTAAGCAGGCCGCGCTTCAGCGGCAGATCATTTTTCGAGCACGGTATCGTCTGAAGCACGCCGCACACAAAGCCTATCACACAGCCTATCAGCGTCGCGGCCAGCGCCAGCAGCAGCGTGTTCGCTATGCCGTTTAGGTACGACCCCGCGTAATTTGACCACAGGCTTGCTATATCGCTTCCCAGCTTAGCCATAATGTCCACGCGTTCCACTCCCCCTCAGCATGGTTAAGCTGCGCGGGGCAAATGCCGGGCGCAGCTCAGCCAGATAATGTATGTTTATTCAGTCAAGTAGATTATTGACCCACGGGCTGAATCGCAATCGCCTCAGCCATCAGCTCGTTAAAATCGTCCTCAGTCATGGTGGACAGCACATTGTTTATCGCCTCAACCAGACCGGTATTGCCCTTGCGCACGGATATGCCTATGTTCACGTTTTCGGCGCGCTCCTCGTCGGTGAACTGGAAGTCGCCGTCGGTGCCCGAGAAGTTCAGTATCTTGAGATCGGGATATGCGGCCACAGCGCCCTGCGCGGTGGGCATATCGGTGCAGATGAAGTCAACCATGCCGGTTTCCAGCGCCATCAGCATTGCGGGCGCGGTTTCGGCCGCGGTCTGAATCTGAGCGCCCTGGATCTGGGGCAGGCACTGATCATACCAGATGGTAGCGATCTGCGCGGTGCAGGTGCCGCCGCTCAGGTCGGAAATGGACTGCGCGTCCGCGAACTGGCTGTCGGCCTTGGTCACGCACACGATGGACGCGTAGAAGTACGGGCCGGCAAAGTCAACCTGTTCGGAACGAGCGGCGGTCATGGACTGGCCGGCGATAGCGGCGTCGATCATGCCGGTCTGAACCGCAGGCACCAGCGAATCCCAGTCGGAGCGCAGTATTTCGAGCTGCCAGCCGTTGGCCTCGCAGATCTTCTTGGCGATCATTACGTCGTAGCCGTTGGCATAGTCGCTGGAGTCCTTTATCGGCACAGCGCCGTTGGAATCGTCGGTCTGAGTCCAGTTGTAGGGCGCGTAAGCGCACTCCATGGCGATGGTGAACACGCCGTCTTCAACGCCGGTCGGCTCGGAATCGGCCAGCGCGGTGCAGCAGGAAACCATCATCATTACGGCGGCGAGCAGAGCAAGTATCCTCTTCATTGCAAATCCCTCCAAAGTATTTTCGGTCGTAAAAAAGCAGCCATGAACCATCTTTGTGCGGATGAGTTCATGGCTGCAATATATCTCAATACATGCGCTCCACAGCGCCAAGATACTTTGAAGTCAATGATAGCTCTCCACAATTAATGTGACAGTCCGTGAGATGTTATCCCCCGGCCCAGGCGAACAGTCCCAGACAGGATATATTCACCTTCGGCGGCAGGCCCTTTCATCGGGCGGGTGTCTGCCCGCTGTTTCCGATTACTGATGCTTAAACCGCGCCTCTATCATTACCGCCCGGGCGACGCCCCGGCGATGGTTCATGTATGGATTGTACCACGCTTAAGCATCCGCGTCAAGTACCAGACGTGTAAAATGCACATTATGCGCATATTTATGCCCGCCGCAAAACCGGCGTATGCGGCGATGGCTTACGCCATCTTATCTTCCATCTTGCGGCCGCCGAGTATGTGAATGTGCCAGTGGTGTACGCTCTGGCACGCGTCGTCGCCGCAGTTGCTCACGATGCGGAATCCGGTCTTGTCCAGCCCCTCAGCCTTGGCGATCTGGGCGCAGGTGTGCATCAGCTTATCGCACATGCCCGCGGGCAGCTTATCGCTCTCCAGCACGCTGCTCACGTGTGCCTTAGGTATGACCAGTATGTGCACCGGGGTTTGCGGATTTATGTCGCGGAACGCGAATACATCATCGTCCTCATAAACCTTGTTGGACGGTATCTGACCCGCCGCTATTTTGCAAAAAAGGCAATCTTCCATATTTGGCACCTCCATATTATATTGCGCTTGGGATTAGAGTGTGTCTCAAAAAAGGAAATCCGCAAGTTCGAGTGGATTTTTCGTCAGTTCAAGGAAGAAATCCGAAGG
>USEE01000026.1 GCA_900553645.1 uncultured Eubacteriales bacterium | reverse complement strand
GCCCTGCATGATGCCCTACATTACCGCGTTCTTCATGCCGCGCGAGGCGGGCGATCGTCCGGACGTTGTACCGCAGGGCAGCGTAAACTTCGCCTTCATAGGCCAGTTCGCCGAGACCAAGCGCGACACCATATTCACTACCGAATACTCCATACGCACCGGCATGGAGGCCGTGTACACGCTGCTTAACATCGACCGCGCCGTGCCCGAGGTTTGGGGCAGCGTATACGACGTGCGCGACCTCATAAGCTCTGTGCCCAAGCTGACCGACGGCAAGAAGCTGACCGACATAGAGCTGCCGTTCATAGAGCGCATTGCGCTGCGCGAGGTGCTTAAAAAGGTACAGGGCACCGACATTGAAAAACTCCTGCGCGAATGCGGGGCGATCTGATGCGCACGCCTGGTTTTCGCGGCGCAAGGTGGCAGCAGTGCAGCATAAAATACATAGGCATTGCTGCATCTGCGGTCGCAACTGTACTGGGTATAGGCTTGGCGGTCTTTAAACCGCTGAGCCTTAACTCGGCGCTGGTGATCGCCGGTGCAATCACGTTGGCGGCGGGCATAATAAAGATATGCGGCTATTTTGCGGGCGACATGTACTGTCTGGCGTATCAGTACGACTTTGCAATGGGCACGCTGGCGATTGCGGCGGGCGCGCTGATGATAATACGCGGCGAAAACGGTTATTCATGCGCGGCGCTGGGCGCGCTGGCGGCGGCCGACTGTATGCTTAAGATACGCACGGCGCGTGAGGCGCGTTCGTTCGGGCTGCATTCATGGCCCGCGCTGCTGCTGACCGCGCTGCTGGCGGCGGCGGGCGGCGTCGTACTGGGATTTGGCGGACTGGAGGGCGACGCGCTCACGCGCATGGTGGGCGTGGAGACGGCGCTGTACGGCGCGCACTCGCTCTACATGTTGGGCTGCGCGGTCAAGCCCGGCGGCTCCTATCCGGAATGACATAAAAATGCGCGGAAGCGACTATGCTTCCGCGCATTTTTGCTGTTTTTTGTCATTTACTCCATCATACCGGCGCTGCGCTTTAGCGACATGACTATGTTGCCGTCGAACAGCTGGCCTATGCGGCGTATGGCGGCCTCCGGGTCTTCCTTCATGCCGCCTATTATCCACTGTATCACCATTTCGGTCATCGCGCTCTGATAGAACCGCGCGATTATGTGCTTGTCGCCCTCGCCTGCGGGTATGCCCGCGCTCACATGCTCAACGTAGCGCGTCATTACGCTGCCCGCCACGCCGTACATATATCGCTCCAGATCCTCGCGGCGTATGGAATTATATATGTGGTATACCGCGCGCTTATTGCCAAGCGCCATTCGCGCCGCGCTTAAGCAGCTTTCCTCCCATGACATGGTGTCGTTATACTCGTCAATGACGCGCTGAAGATCCATCTCCAGCACTTCGGTAAGCACCGCATATATATCGGCATAATGGTAATAGAACGTATTGCGGTTGATATTGCAGCGCAGTACTATATCCTTGACTGTGATCTTATCCAGCGGCATTTCGCCCAGCATTTGCAGAAAAGTCTCGCGTATTACCTTGCGCGTATACTGCTGTGCCATAATACACCTCGTCATCCGTATACTCTTATGCCATAAGTATATACTATCGACCACGCCTGCGCAAGAAATATTATTCCGCGCATTGCCGTTTTTTACTGCGCCGCGTCAGCGTGCGCCGTTTAAGCCGTTCCACGCTATGCTGAGCGCGGCAATATCGCCTATCGAATCGCCCAGTCCCGCCGGAACTATCTCGCACGCGCCGCTGGAAAGCGACAGCGCTTCCCGCCTGATCGCGCTGAGCGCGCCGTCCTTAAAGTGCCGCTCCGCGCGCGCGTATATGCTGCCGATAACTATGCGCTCGGGGTTGAGTATGTCGATAAGCACCGCCAGCGCGCGTCCCAGATAATCGGCGCTCTTTTCCAGCACGCGCCGCGCGTCCGCGTCGCCCGCGTCGGCCAGCTCGCACAGCTGCTTGCAGCTAAGGTCTTTGCCCAGCTCCATCTGAGCCAATTGTCGTATGCCGCCGCCTGAGCAGAAACCCTCGAACGAGCCGCGCTTGCCATAGCCCTCCGGGCCGTCGGGCGCAAGCCGCATATGCCCGGCCTCGCCCGCCATGTCGTTTGTGCCCGCGTACAGTCGGCCGTCCAGTATCAGCCCCGCGCCCATGCCCGTGCCGAAGGTTAAAAATACCATGCTCTTGCAGCCGCGTCCCGCGCCGAACTGCCACTCGGCCAGCGCGCAGGCGTTCGCGTCGTTTTGCAAAAACGCGGGCACGTTAATGCGGTTTTGAAGCCACTCGACTATATGCACGTCGTCCCAGCCGGGCAGGTTGGGCGGACTCATTATCACGCCTCGCGCGCTGGACAGCGGCCCGCCGCAGCTAACGCCCGCCGCCAGGGGGCGGGTATATATGCCCTCGGCGTTTTTGAGCAGGTCGTTTATCAGCCTTTGCCAGTCCGCGCCATAGTCGGCTGTGGCTACCTGCCAGCGCGCAAGCACTTTGCCTGTGCGGTCGCCGATGACCAGCGCGCACTTCGTACCGCCTATATCAAGTCCCCATACCGTTGCTTCGCTCATATCAGACTTCTCCTTCGGGCAATTGGTCTATCACAGCCGCCCAATGCAGCATGGTATCCGCGTCGTACGCCGGGAAGCCGGTTATGTAGACGTATATGCGGAACACCTGTCTGCCGGGCGTAAAGTCGCGCTCCTGCCTTACCGTGCGCAGACCCACGCGCTCGGTGCGGCTGTCCAGCATCTCGCCGTATATGTGCGCGCATTGGCCGCGTGCAGTCTTTGGGGGTGTTTAAGGTATAGCCATGCGGCGGCACATGGCTGACTGCCCTGCATTTGAGAAGGCCCTCTCCCGCGCCGCCGCGCCGTTTTGCTTAGTCTCCGCTTATGAACTTGACGTCGCCCAGCCTCGCTTCGATGAAGGTATATTCGTCGCTCCACTTTTCGCCCTTGGTTATAAAGCTGCCCGGGCTACAGGTACGGCATTCGGGCGGCAATATGTGCATCGGGCCAAACACGTTGCGGCGCGTGTTGACCAGGGTTATTTCGATAGTCCTGCCCGCGCGCACCGCGTCCGTCACGTCGGCGGTGTACGGCTCCCACATTATGCGCTGGGTTGTCTCGCCGCAGTTTACGTCGACCAGCGCGCCGGTCGCATGCGGTATGCTTATCATCACGCGGCTCGCGTCCTTGTCCACGCATTCGCCGTATATTTCAGGCGTTACCTCATAAGTAATGCGGCCCGTGTAGAACGGCAGTACGCCGCGCTGCAGGCCCTCCATAGTGATGGCTGCGGGCATTTCGGTCACGCTGTTTACGCAGTCCGCGCCCATGCTCACGCCGAAGTCGCCCAGCAGGTACAGCGCTTCGATATTGGTCGTGCGCTTGAACTCGGTCTCGATCTCGACCACGTTCTCACCCAGGCGAATCGCGCCCTCGGGCACGGGCATCTTGATAAAGGCATTGTCCGCCCACCAGTCGGTGATGTCGGGCGCAGTGAGCGTTACGCCGTTTATGCTGTACCGCTGCTCCTGCGGACGCTCGCCCGCGAGGTATACCTGTCCCTTGGGCAGGACTTCGCAGTTGAACCTGTATTTCAGGCGCAGCGTGCCGTAGGGCTTGGAATACGCATTCTTGGCGAACCACGGCTGAAGCATCTCGCCGCCGCGGCGCTCTATGCCCAGCAGGTCGCGCACCGCGTCGTCCACGCGCAGCACCTCCTGCACCGGCTGCTCCTCGCCGCCGTCCCAGCTCCACGCGGCCATATCCATAAGGCATACGTTCGGCTCATCCAGCTTAAATTTGTATTCTGCCTCAGGCAGATTGCATTCCTTCACCGCAATTACCGGCGCGGGGCGCTTTTCGAGCTGCTCATCCTCGCGCGTCAGCACAATAAGCTGAGTGCCCGCAGCCTCCAGCGCGCAGTTTACATATGCCTTGCCATCGGCCGACTTATCCACAGCCAGGGCATAGCGCTTGCCGGTCAGCATGTCCCAATCCTGCGCAAAGTACCCGTCGGGCACATTTACGCGGAACGCGCCGCTTTCATAGTCGCGATCGTTGTTGAGCAGCGCAACTATGTAGTCGTCGCCCGCGCGGCGTACCTGCATGAATATCTGATCGCCCGCGCCACAGGTTATCGGGCAGTGATCGCGCTCGCTGAGCACTGCCGCAAAGCCGGTTTCGGGCAGTACCGCCGCGCCCGCATCGATAAGCTCGCGGCACGCATCGGAGCGTTCGCCGCCTACGTACTCAGGCAGTGCGCCCGCCAGCGCCACATAGCCGCCCGCCATGATGAAGTCCTTCAGCACCTTGATTGTGCTTGCGCGCACGGTGAGCAGGCCGCTCATAAGCACCTGACGGTAGCGCGCCGCGCCTATGCGCAGGAACACTTCATCACCGTCGCGCTCGATACGCGCGTCGCGCATCAGCGTCTGCTCGTCGGCATAGTCGAAGTCCAGCCGCGCGCCCATCAGTTCGTTAAACACGTCGGCATAGCGCTTTTCCAGCGCCAGCTCATCCTCGCTCTTTGCGAATATCCACTTGGACCAGCCTATGCGCGCCAGACCCCACGCGCTTTCGATGGGGTTGATTACCAGCGTGTCGCAGATCGCGTCGCCCTCGCCCATCATCAGGCCAAAGCGCGCAAAGTAGCTTTCTACCGCGTTAAAATCGCGCCAGTAGGGTGACTGATACGATATGCTGGCCGGGTAGTCGCGCTTGCTCTGCCCCTCCATCGTGTACCAGCTCAGGTGCGGGCAGCGCACGTTTACGCCCAGCAGCGCCTGCCAGTCGCCTATCACCTTGTACATGCGCATGTCGGCGCGCCAGCCCGTGCAGCCGTACAGTTCGGACAGCATCCACTTCTTGCCCTGCTGGCGGCAGACCGACTGGCACTGGCGCGCAATCCAGTAGCAGCGCTCGTCCTCGCCCAGAAAATCTATGCCCGGCCAGTCCATATGCTCGTAAGAGCGCATGAGTGAGCCATTGGGCATGGCCTGATTGGACAGCGAGTTTTCGTGCAGCACATGGCCGGTCAGTATTATGCCGTGGCGCTCGCACCAGTCGTTTATGCGCTTGATAAAGCGCTCGTTGAACAGATTGCAGCCCAGATCGAAGTAATCCAGCCTTACGCGCGAAATCGGCTCGCCGTGCAGCCGATAGAATATCTGGGGCAGAAGCGGCTGTACGTCGTAGCCGTATCGGCGCTCAAACTCGTCGAATATATCGTTAGTATAGAATATCCCGCACTTGCGCGTGCCGTCGGGCAGGGTCACGGTGGTATCAAGCGCCTGACCGCGATGCGGCTCGTCGGTGAATATGCCGCTTATCACGCTGCCCAGACGTTTTCCACAGCGTTTCAGGTACTGCTCGTGGGTTAGCTCAATGAACTTATCCACAGCTTCCACGTTCATTGTGTCCAGATACGTGTTGCCGTTATAGTTGCTGCTGGGTTCGTCAGGCTGTATGCGCATTTCGAGCAGCTTGTCCTCGCCCTCGCCCGTCAGGCGCGCGAACACATCTGCGGCGGCCTCGCCCGGCTTAAACTGGATATAGTCGCTCATCGTGTATACGTCAGCGCCTAGCCTTGCCGCAAACATATAGTCGCACTCGGGCAGTTCGGTTTCGCCCGATATATAGGGCGCGGCGGCGCGCTCATATACGTATACGCTCTTCATGCGGTAGCGCACGTCCTCGGTCGCCTTGCCGCCCGCGCTGCCGCTGGGCCAGCGGTCCTCGTCGTACAGCCAGACCTCCATGCCCTGCCTTGCGCCCTCGTCGGCGACTGCGTTTATCAGCCTGAAGCACTCGTCGCCCAGATACTCGGTGATAAGGCCGGAGCGCGAGTGCATGAAGAACCCACCGAAGCCCATCTCGCGCATCACGCCTACCTGACGGATAAGCTCCTTCTCGTCCAGCTCTCCGTTCCACGACCAGAAGGGCTTGCCGCGGTATGCGCTGCCCGGGTTTTGGAATATGCCCAGCATTTCCTTCTTATTCATATATGCATTCCTCTCCGCCGCACATGCGGCAGTCACAGCTTTTCAAATTCATCCGGGGTGATAGTCAGAAGCTCCTGCCTGAGCATATCCTCGTCTTCCCACGTTTCATAAAGGCACATGAGCGCGCCATCGGGTTGAAGCGCCAGCGCGCTGTAACCCGCCGTACCTTCGACCAGCACGAGGCCCTTCGACCACGTATGCCCCTCGTCGCGGCTGACGCGCAGTGTAAGGCGCTTGCGCTCGCGCTTTTGAATATCATCGCCCTCAGGTTCAGGGCCGGTGATTACCATAAGGTCGCCGACGCTTATCAGCGAGCCCTGACAATTGACTTCGCATACGTTGTCGGCAAGCACGGGCTTGGACCAGTGCGCACCATCGGGCGACCATGCAAAGCCGCGCTTATGCTGCTGGCCCTGATTACGCAGCGATATTAGCGCTCCGCCATCCGACAGCGGGGCAATCTGCGCTTCGCTGGGGCCGAGCGGGAATATGTCGATTATCTCGCCCGCGTTCCACGTTTTGCCGCCGTCGTCGGAATAGATGGAGCCGGTCTGGCACGGGTCGTGCCTACGCGGCTTGTCCAGCCCGCCCAGCCATACGGGCGCGACTATGCGGCCGTTTTTAAGCTGAGTCACGCCGCCGGGGCCGACCGCTATGCAGCGCCAGTCGATGCCGCCGGGTACGTCGCGGCCGCGGAAGCTTTCGAACACATAGGTAATATCCTCCGGCTCGGAGAATGTAAGCCCGCCGTCGCGGCTGACCACCTGATAAAACCGTTCATAGTCCATGCCGTAGAGCAGGTGAAGTTCTCCGTTTACCACGAACGGGCCGGGGTTATGCACCGGGCCGTGCGGGTTGCCCGCAATCGTCTGCGCGTCCAGCCACCTGCCGTCGGGCGTACGCCTGCGCATGATAAGATCCATCGGATTCCAGTCGCCGCCGCCCTGTCTCGCCTCGCAAAATGCGCACAGCGTACCGTCCGGCAGCGTACACAGTGCCGGTATACGATAGCTGAGTCCCGCGCCGCCGAACACCGCAGTACGCGTAATCATGTCACATACCTCCAGCATAGTCGATTTGGCAATTCATTCAATCGGCGCACAGCGCGCCGCTCACGCATAAAAGTATACACACTGCACTCGGCCGCGTCAATAAAAAAGCGAACGCAAATGACAAATTTGTGCGTTCGCTTTTGTAAGCTGCCCTGCCGCATATTCGGATGCGCGCCGTCTATTCGCGCCCATCCCCCATCGTCGCCGCGCCGCCGCATATCAGCGCGATCATCGCCTGCATCGCGGGGGTAATCCACTTGCCCTTGCTGTAAATCAGCTGGCGGTACAGCTTTACGTCCACGCCCTCTACGTTAAGGCGCTTTACCCGGCCCGCGTCCAGCGCGGCGCGCGCCACGTATTCGGGCAGGAAGGCCAGCCCCATGCCCTTTTCCACCAATTTGCAAATCACGTCCGTGTTGCCGATTTCCAGCACCGGCTTTATCTCCAGATCGCGCGCGGCCAACTGCGCGTCCAGCTGTGAGCGATAGCTGAAGCCCTTTTCAGTCAGTATGAACGGGTACTTCACGCATTCGGCGAGTTCCACGCTGTCCAGATTTGCCAGCGGATGATCGGCGGGCGCGATGAATATTATAGGAACACGCTCGCACAGCGGTATCACGAAGTCTGAGCGGTATATCTGGTTATCCAGCTGATACACTATATCCACGTCGTTTTGCGCCAGCGCGCGGAACATGTCCTCGGTCGTGCCCGACTTCACGGTCAATTGCACGTCCGGGTACATGCGGCGAAATTCGCACAGCGTCGCCGGGAACAGCGACATACATATCGATTCGGCCATCGCTATGCGCAGTTGGCCGGTCACTACCGACGCGTTGCGCATCACGTTCCTTGCGTTTTCGGCCATGCGCAGTATGTTCTGGGCATATTCGAAAAACTGCCTGCCCTGCGGCGTGAGCGCGATCGTCTTGCCCACGCGGTCGAACAGACGCGTGTCCAGTTCGCTTTCCAACTGGCCTATCTGCATCGATATTGCCGACTGGGAATAGCCCAGCTGCTTGGCCGCCTGCGAAAAGCTGTGAAGCTCCGCCGCGCGCACGAACGTCGCCAGATTTCGCAGTTCCATTGTACCACCCTGCTTTCATCGCTCTGAAACGCGTATTAGTCAAAACCCGCAATTAAGGCTAAATCGTATACCGCCTTAAATTCAGGGCTTTCTGGTTTGGCGCGTAATTTAATAAAAACGGTATTTATGATATATCGCATAGCCGGGCTTGTCAAGCCCTATGCAATCAAAGGCGCGGCCACCCGCATTTGCGGCAGTCGCGCCCCCAATATATCGTCTCGTATTAATCAGCTCAGCAGCGCCTTGTCCGAGGCGAACTTTTCGCCGCTGGCCTTTTCGAATTCGTGCAGCAGATCCTCGACTGTCAGCTTCTTCTTATCCTCGCCGCGTATGTCGAGTATGCAGTTGCCCTCGTGCATCATTATCAGGCGGTTGCCGTGCAATATCGCGTCGCGCATGTTGTGCGTGATCATCATCGTGGTCAGCTTATCGCGGCTGACAATTTTGTCGGTGGTGTCCAGCACCTTGGACGCGGTCTTGGGGTCGAGCGCGGCTGTGTGCTCGTCCAGCAACAGCAGCTTGGGGCGCTTAAGCGAGGCCATAAGCAGCGTAAGCGCCTGACGCTGACCGCCCGACAGCAGGCCGACCTTGCTGGTCATGCGGTCTTCCAGACCCAGACCCAGCGTGGCGAGCTGGCGCTTGTACTCGGCGCGCTCGGCGCCCGTTATGCCGGGGCGCAGCGTGCGGCGCTGGCCGCGGCGCATGGACAGCGCCATATTTTCCTCTATCCACATGTCGGCGGCGGTGCCCATCATGGGATCCTGAAACACGCGGCCGATGTACTTTGCGCGCTTGTATTCGGGCAGGCGCGTCACGTCCACGCCGTCGATCCATATCGAGCCCTCGTCCACCTGCCATACGCCCGCGACGGCGTTAAGCAGCGTGGACTTACCCGCGCCGTTGCCGCCGATTACGGTCACGAAGTCGCCGTCCTCGAGGGTAAGCGACACGCCGCGCAGCGCGCGCTTTTCGTTGATCGTGCCGGGATTGAACGTCTTATAAATATCCCTAATCTCCAGCATTTACTTCGCCGCCTTTCCGCGAGTCTTGGTGAAGTAGCGGCCCTTAATATACGGCACCGACAGGAACACGCCCACGACCAGCGCCGTCAGCAGCTTCAGGTCGTCGGTGTTCAGGCCCAGCCACAGCACCACCTGTATTACCAGATAATACATGACCGCGCCCAGCGCCACGCCCAGCAGCTTGAATCCGAAATTGCGGAATATCTTGCCGAACACGACGTCGCCGATTATTACCGCCGCCAGACCGATTACGATCGCGCCGCGGCCCATGTTGATGTCGGCGAAGCCCTGATACTGGGAATACAGCGCGCTTGCCAGCGCAACGATGCCGTTGGACAGCATCAGGCCCAGCACCTTATTAAAGTTGGTGTTGATGCCCTGCGCGCGCGCCATGTGCTGGTTGCAGCCGGTTGCGCGCAGCGAGGAACCCAGCTCCGTGCCGAAGAACCAGTACAGTATGACTATCAACGCCACGACGAACACAGCGGAAATCCATATCGCCCGCGGGATGTACATAAGCGATATGAGCAGGTTGTACTTGCGCACGCTAATCGCCTGGTTAGCCGAGCCGAGTATGCGCAGGTTGATCGAATACAGCGCAAGCTGGGTCAGTATACCTGCCAGTATCGCGGGTATTCCCATGAACGTATGGAATATGCCCGTGATAAGTCCGGCCAGCATACCAGCGATGAACGCGCACAAAAGCGAAATCCATATGCTGTAACCATTGAGCATCATCATGACGCAGACCGCGCCGCCGGTACACATCGTGCCGTCGACGGTCAGGTCGGCCACGTCCAGTATCTTATAGGTAATGTATACGCCGATCGCCATTATGCCCCAGATAAGCCCCTGCGCGCACGCGCCGGGCAGGGCGTTGAAAAGCGCCATTATGTTCACTTAAAAGTCCTCCAGTATTCCGCCGCCATACACAAAACAACCGGGCGGCGCAGCAAGCCACTGCGCCGCTCGGAGAATGCGGCATTTTCAGGGGTATGGAAAGTATCAGCCCTCGGTCGCGATCGCCACGTAGCCTTCCGGCGGGGTGATGCCCAGCTCTTCGCACATTTCGGCGTTGTATTCCTTGGTTACATTAGGAGCATACTCGATAGCCATCGTGGTGATGTCCGCGCCGTTTACCAGTATGTCGTAAGCCATCTCGCCGGCCTTGTAGCCGATGTCATAGTAGCTGATCGACAGGGTGGCAACGCCGCAGCCCTTGCAGATGCCCTCTTCGCCGGCGACTACCGGAACCTTAGCGGGCAGCAAAACCGAAGCGCTGCACTTCATAGCCGTAGCTCTCGATGTAGGGGGTGATTACGTCCAGCTGATATACCGAGTTAGGCTCGGCGGTGCAGTACAGCAGACCGACCTTCTTGGCATCCGGGAACATGGTGTGGATTATCTCGGCCTGCTGATCCAGCGGGGCGAGGTCGGAGGTACCGGACACGTTGTAGCCGGTGGTGCCGGCGAAGTCGTCTATATCC
>USEE01000025.1 GCA_900553645.1 uncultured Eubacteriales bacterium | reverse complement strand
ACGCTGTCGCTGCCACTCAGGTATGCCGCCAGCCTACGCGCAATCTGCAAAAGGTTCCGGTCGGACGCGGCCTGTATGTCGTTATTTACATCCTCAAGGTTGAGCTCGAGCAGCTCGTTGGCGTTGGAGCGCGCGATGCTGGTCTCCAGCGCGAACGAAAACGCGCAGGTGACTGAAAACGCAATCAACACGCATATCAGCAGCCAGCGCTGAAAGCCCTGCGCCAGTTTCTCGCGCCCGCACTGCTTCTTTTGCGGCCTGAGCCCCTCGGGAGCCATCACGCGCGCCGCCAGCGCCGTCGCGATTGCGTTGAGCGCAATCATGGGCAGCGCCACGCGCTCCACAAACGTAAACGCGAACCGTATGTCCGACATGTGCGTCAAAAATATCAGCAGCATGTGCAGCACCTCGGTAATAAGACCCACCGCCAGCGCGTACATCCATTTGGGCTCGTGATCGGTGAACATCGTCTTGCGCAGCGCCGCGCCGATAAGTCCCGCGAACATTGTGCCCAGCGTGCACGCCAGCCGCGTATAAACGCCGCCGCCCCACAGCGGGGCCATGTACCGCTCTATGCCGCCGATAAGTCCCGCGATTATGCCCGCGGGCGCGCTGAACAGCAGCCCCGCGCACAGCGGCGCCGCGTCGCGCACGTTGAGTATCGCGCCGCCCACATTGCTGCCGGTTTCGGTGGCGATGATCGCGACTATGCCGAATGCCGCGCCGATCGTGAAGTGCCGCTTGGCGTCTGTCATGCGCTCCAGCCGCGCGCTGACGGGCGCGCTTTTCAGTATCGCCGACACGATCGCCGGCAGTATACATGCCGTAATCAGGAATACGTAATTCATATCAGTGCGCACACCCGCCCGTAAAGGCGGTTCCTTTCATAGTGATGTGATATTAGGTCGGGAGCGTGAGATGCTTGGAATACCTGTCGTGTGCTTTATAGATATATTATAATACAGATCGCGGCGGCAATAAAGGGGAAATGCGCTGAAAGCGAAATATTGCGTGCGAATACGAATCTTGTCAGCTGGCTAATCAGTATCATTAGCGGACAATAATAACCTCGGCTCGATTGACAACGCCCGCGCGATGTGCTATACTCTTTGGCATATTGAAAGGCAGTGAAAGGGAGAGTAGCGCGCAGGCGAGCGTCAAGAGAGCCGGGCAAGGTGTAAGCCGGCCGCGGCGCGCGCGTGAACATGGCCCCGGAGCCGCGGCGTCGAATAATCAGACGCCGACGCGCAGGCAGCGTTATTGCCGCGCCGCATATATGACTTTATGCGGCCCGAAGCGCCCGGCATACAGTCCGGGAACAAGGGTGGTACCGCGATTATTTCGTCCCTTCCGATGGAGCGCAGCTCCGTCGGAAGGGCTTTTTTATCGCCGCGCCCGATTTAGACATGGAGGTAAGGATAATGGCTAATAAGACATACTACATTACCACGCCGATATATTATCCCAGCGATAAACTGCATATCGGCCATACGTTCTGTTCGGTAACGACCGACGCTATGGCGCGCTTTAAGAAGCAGACCGGCTACGATACCTATTTTCTGACCGGCACCGACGAGCACGGCCAGAAGATCGAAAACAAGGCCAAGGCCGCGGGCGTAACGCCTCAGCAGTACGTGGACAAGATCGTCGCGGGCATAAAGGAACTGTGGACGCTGATGGACGTGGACTATTCCGACTTCATCCGCACCACCGACGAGCGCCATGTAAAGGCCGTGCAGAATATATTCATGCAGCTGTACGAGCGCGGCGACATATATAAGGGCACTTACGAGGGTCTGTACTGCACGCCCTGCGAGGCGTTCTGGACGCCCACTCAGGCCAAGGACGGCAACTGCCCCGACTGCGGCCGCCCCGTGCAGAAGGTTCAGGAGGAGGCCTACTTCCTCAAAATATCCAAGTATCAGGACTGGCTGATTGACTACATCGAGACGCATCCCGACTTCATACAGCCCGCCTCCCGCGCCAACGAGATGCTGGCCAACTTCCTGCGCCCCGGCCTTGAGGATCTGTGCATATCGCGCTCCTCGTTTACGTGGGGCATACCCGTGCCGATCGACGGCCGCCACGTAATCTATGTATGGCTGGACGCGTTGTCCAACTACATTACCGCCTTGGGCTATGCGTCCAAAGACCCGTCGCTGTTTGAAAAGTACTGGCCGGCCGACAAGCACATCGTGGGCAAGGAGATCATCCGCTTCCATACGATAATCTGGCCGATCATGCTCAAGATGCTGGACATCCCGCTGCCCAAGCAGATTTTCGGCCACGGCTGGCTGGTGTTCGACGGCGTTAAGATGAGCAAGTCCTTCGGCAACGTGGTCGATCCCGTGGTGCTGTGCAAGCGCTATTCCTCCGACGCGATACGCTACTTCCTGCTGCGCGAGACTAACTTCGCGTCCGACAGCGAGTTTTCTACTGCGGCGCTGCTGGGTCGAATCAACTCCGACCTTGCAAACGATCTGGGCAACCTTGTCAGCCGCACCGTCGCGATGATCGAAAAGTACTTCGGCGGCGAAGTGCCCGCGCATGGCGAGCTGACCGACGACGAAAAGCCGCTGATCGAGCGCGTGCGCGCACTGCCCGCGCTGGTCGAAAAGTATATGGACTTGATGCAGCCCAGCAACGCCTTGACCGAAATATGGAAGCTGGTCAGCGACTGCAACAAGTACATCGACGTAACCCAGCCCTGGGTACTGGGCCGCAGCGAGGAAGGCAAGCCTCGCCTGAGCACGGTCATGTACACGCTGGCCGAGTGCGTGCGCATAATCGCGGTCTACACCGCGCCGTTCATGCCGCGCACGCCCGAGCGCATATTCGAGCAGCTGGGCGTGACCGAGCCGGAACTGAAAACGTGGGAATCCGTGGCCGAGTTCGGCGCGTTCAAGCCCGGCACGCATGTGCATAAGGGCGCGGCGCTGTTCCCGCGCCTTGACGTGGACAAGGAGCTGAAGGAGCTGCAGGCCATGCTGCCCGCGCACGAGGCGGAGAAGGCCGCCGAGCCTAAGCCCGAAAAGCAGCAGAAGGCCGCTAAGGCAGAAAAGACTGAAAAGTCCGATAAGCCCGCCGAGAGCGACGGCACGATAACCATCGACGATTTCGCCAAGGTCGATCTGCGTCTGGCCAAGGTAATCGCCGCCGAGAAGGTAGAAAAGTCCGATAAGCTGCTCAAGCTGCGCCTGAAGGTGGGCGACAGCGAGCGCACCGTGGTAAGCGGCATCGCCAAGAACTTCACCGCCGAGGAGATGGTGGGCAAGACCGTCGTGGTCGTGGCCAACCTGAAGCCCGCCAAGCTGCGCGGCATAACGTCCGAGGGCATGATACTGTGCGCCGAGGATGCCGAGGGCAAGCTGGGCCTTGTTACCGTGGACAACTTCGCCGACGGCAGCAAGATCGGCTGATTCTAAACTAAACCGAATATGCACGCCCGCGCCGTTTCTCAAAAGGGAAGCGGCGCGGGCGGTTTGCTTATTAAGGCATGTGCCGAAATCGATGCTGCATCGCAGAGCGCAGTTGTGCTGCGGCCTTAGCCTGAGCACTCAAAACAACCGAACTGTCGCGACTGGTTTACAGGTGTATGAACTGAACATGCGCCCGCGTCGTTTCTGCTCAGGGAATCGTCTCGGGTAGTTTGCCTGTTGAGGCATGTGCCGGGCTCTTAGCCTAAGCACTCAGCATAACCGAACCATTGCGACAGTCTTATAGCCGCCTGAGTTATAGCCAGACACATCGGCCTACTGCCGGCACCCGCGCCGCCGCTTGTGTATCGGCATCGCCACGACCGTGCGGTATTCGTCGTCGTCATCGTACTGCGGCATTGCGGGCTGAATGTCCTGCGGCGGCAAGGGCTGTCTGCCCACGCGCATCGCGCCCGCCGCCAGCATGTCGGGCGTTATGCGGCGCTCAAACGTCGCGCACGGCATACGTCCCTCGCGCACAGTCACCGTGCCCGGGCACGCGTCCGCCTCCGGGCGTATAAATTCGTACCGCGCAAGATATGCGTATGCGTCCAGCCGGATGGCGTAATTCACGCTGTCGGCGCTTATCGCCTGAACAGTCATATCGCGCGCCGCGCACCTGAGCACCACGCTTCCGCAGTCCTCGCGCTCCACGCCGCGCGCCGCGATCGACACGTCGTACACCGCCGTCGATCGGCCAAAGTATGTATTGCCGCCCGCGTCCGTAAACTCGGCTTCCAGCGGTATGTTCAGCCGCCCCACGGCGCGCGCATTGCCGCACGCGTCGAATTCGATGCGCGCGTCCGCCTGCTCGGCGCATTCGTCCATTACGGTCAGCCGCTTTAGCGTCAGCCCGCTCGGGCTGGGGTCGGGCAGTATCTCGGACGGGATTATGCGCCCCTGAACCTCCGCGCCGCGCGTCTCACCGCGCCATATCACCGCGTCGGCAAAAAAGCCCTGCCGCACGGGCGCGCCGCCCATACAATCGTTGCAGTGTTTCATTATGTTCATCCTCCCATGCCGCGTCGGCGGCGGATTCGCGCGCTGCAATTAACCGTGCAGTCCGCGTTACTTCATAATATGTTGCACCGACGCTTTACGTCACCGTGTTATACTGGGTAAGGCCGATTATATGGGCGGCAAATGACCGCCTTCCTATATTAAAATGGGCTGCGGCGCGCATATGCGCGTCGGGAGGGAGCGCGGCTTATAAGTCAATAAACACGCGGGCAAACCCGCATAAAGGCAAATGAAACGCCTCCTTCTAACGAGCGGCAAAACGCGCAGGCCGCATAATTAGTCCCGTCCATTTTCAGGAGGAAACCGATGGCAAACTCTGAACTGAGCGCCCGACAGCACGAGCGCATGATGAATACGCCCATGCCGCGCCTTATCGCGGCGATGGCGCTGCCGACCACGCTGAGCCAGCTGGTCACGGTAATTTACAACACAGCCGACACGTATTTCGTATCCAAGGTAGGCACCAGCGCGACCGCCGCCGTGGGCGTGGTGTTTTCGCTGATGTCCATCATACAGGCGGTGGGCTATGGCATAGGCATGGGCGCGAACAGCATAATCAGCCGCGAATTGGGCGCGCGCAACGATGAAAAGGCGCACGAGTCCGGATCCAGCGCGATGGCGGCGGCGCTGCTGTTCGGCATAGCAATAATGATAGCGGGCCTGAGCGCAATCGAGCCTATAATGCGCGCGCTCGGCTCGACCGAGACGATACTGCCGTACGCGTGCGATTACGCATGGTACATACTGATAAGCGCGCCGATAATGTGCTCGTCGTTTGTGCTCAACTGTCTGCTGCGCGCGCAGGGCATGGCCACGCTTGCCATGTGGGGGCTGTGCACGGGCGGCATACTGAATATCGTGCTCGACCCGCTGTTCATATTCGGGCTGAACATGGGCATATCGGGCGCGGCGCTGGCCACGTCGATAAGCCAGCTGGTCAGCTTCATAATCCTGCTGAGCGAATTTGTGCGCGGGCGCTGCATAGTCAAACTCAGGCCGCGCTATGTAAGCCGGCATATAAAGGACTACCTGCACATAATGCGCATGGGTCTGCCAACGATATGCCGTCAGGGTTTGGGCAGTCTGTCGTCGGCGCTGATTAACACGCAGGGCGCGGCGTTCGGCGACGCGGCGCTGGCCGCGCTTACTATTGCAAACAAGGCGTATACGCTTATGCGCGGCGTGGTAGTGGGCATCGGTCAGGGCTTCCAGCCGGTCGCGGGCTACAACTACGGCGCGGGCAGCCACCGCCGCGTGCGCGAGGCGTTCCGCGTGACCTGCGCGATAGGCACGGTGTTCTGCATCGGCGCGGCAATAGCGGGCTGGCTAGGCGCGCATACGATTGCGGGCTGGTTCAGCGAAGCCCCCGAGGTGATCGAGCTGTGCGTGCGCACGCTGTATTGCCTCAGCATAGTAACGCCGCTTATGGCCTACTCCACATATGTAAACCAGCTCTATCAGTCGCTGGGCTTCAGTGCGCCCGCGACCTTCCTCGCGAGCTGCCGTCAGGGCGTGTTCTTCGTGCCGCTGATACTTGCCCTGCCACCGTTTATGAAGTTCGACGGCGTAATGCTGGCTCAGCCGGGCGCGGATCTGATGACGTTCCTTATAGCCCTGCCTTTTCAGATAATATTCTTTAAGAAGGTGCTGAGCGAGGACGCGAAACCGGCGGCTGTCGCCTGAAATGCAGATAAAAACGGAGTAGTCCTTAAAATGGGCTGCTCCGTTTTCGTTTGCCTATTGCGCATTGCCTGCGCTTCTGCGGCTGCACTTGCGGCATTGCTCGGGTGCGCCGTTCGAACCAAGCGCCGCGTGCAGGGCTTTTGCCAGAGGAGGGGAGAGGCACTGTTTAAGGCGGTATGCAAACGCCTGCCGATACGCACTTGAACAGACGGCAGTAAGACACGGCGCGCACACTGCCTGAACAGCAGACGCGCGCCATATGCCTTACCGGCATAAAAACAGCCGCGCCCGGAACAGACCGAACGCGGCTGACTGAAAACAAAACTTATCCGTGCTGCAAGCGCCGTCCGCCGTCGCGGTGCGCCATCTGCGCCGCCGAGTACGCGCGCTTTATCAGCGAGTCCATGTCATCATCCGGGTCGGCGTGCGCTATGCCGCAGCTGAACGTCAGGTGCACGTCGCCGCCGCCCAGCGCGCTGTCCATTATCTTGTTCATGCCCTTCTGTATGATTTCCACGCCGGTCTGGTCGCCCGAGAACACCCAGAATTCGTCGCCCGCGCCGCGCGCAAACACGTCGCACTCGCCGAACGCATCCCGCACCAGCCCCGCGCACATGCGCATCAGTTCGTCCTGGGTAAGCCCCGGGCACGCGTCGCACACCGCGTCCTGATTGTCCGATCGTATGAACGCCAGCGTGCCGAAGTGGTGGTTGGGCCGGTTGAGCAGCCGCCCGGCTTTTATGCGCAGCTCCGACGCGGTGCAAAGCCCGGTCACTTCGTCGCACGCGGCGCGCTGACGGAGCGCGTCCATGCGCTGTGCTACATCGTCGATGTCAACCAATGTAGCTATCGCCGCCATGTTGTCGCCGCTGTATTCGGGTTCGCTTAGCGTAAGGCGGTACATGCGCGCGGGCGCGCCCGGCTCGCGGCGCAGGCGCAGATCTCCCGATACCTTGCCGCGCGCGCTAAGCAGCGCATCGCACAGCTTGAGGTAGGCGGCCTCGTCGCGCGGGTCAACTATCTCGGATACGCATTCGGGAATCAGTATGCGATCTAAGAGCCACCTGTCGGCCTGTTCATCCTCGCGTATGGGCCGCGCCGCCAGCGCACGCATGTCGAACTCGAACGCAGGCCCGCCCAGCGTGCTCAGCGCCCGCCGCTGCTTGTGCATTACGTCCTCGATATTGCCCGCGTACCGGCGCATTTCGCGCATACGGCTGTTGAACATCGACGTAAGCGTCATTATAAGCAGACCTACGATTACCATTATCGCAATAGACATTATGACGATTATATACCGGTTGACCGCCGTATGGCCGCTTAGTCCGGACTGCGGCGCGAGGCAGATTATGTACCAGTCGTTTATGCCCAGCAGCATGTAATATCCGTACAGCTGCGTACCGCTGTCGGAAGCGTATTCAACCTCGCCATTGCGCCCCGCCTTTATATCGGACTTGAACCTGTCGGCGCTGTAGCCGCGCGTATACTCAAAATCGCCGGGCGAATATATGCCGTCGTCGCCGGTATAGCGGCGCGCCCCTGCCGAGCGCAGTACGTATTCGCCGTCGGGCTTAAATACCGCAAAGCAGCCGTCGGTGCCCAGCACGTTTACGTTCAGCGCTCTGGCGAGCGTATCGGCACTGTATTCGCTGGTGATTGCGCCCACGGACTCGCCGTCGCGCTTTATCGCGGTGGATACGCGGACTATGCCGTCCTCGTATGATATAAGGTCGCTCCGCCCGCCCAGCAGGTCGCTGGCCGCCGGGCCTGTGCCGCGCGCGCCGCCGTCGGTGATATATTCGCCGTCCGCGCGTACAACGGTTATCTTGATTGCAGGCAATTGCCCTACCGCGTCGGCCAGCGCCAGCGCGGTGTGCTCGGACAGCATTTCGTCCTCGCACGCCGCAAACGCGCTTAGTCCGTCGTTCATGCGCATAAGGCTGTCAAAATAAGTACAGATATACCGGCTCGCGGTGGCCGACGCGTCCATAGTCATCTCTCTCATATGCGCGTCGACCGCGCCATCCATGCGGTGTATGCCAATCAGCGCCGCCGCAACGATCAGTGCGAGCGCCAGCGCGCAGCATGCGACATAGGCCGCGCGCCTGCTAAATGACTTAGCCATAACAGTCTCCTTAATGTCTCTCCTTAACTTAAAAAGCGCGATACTTTCAAGTATTGCGCACTGGTTATCCAATTTATAAGTCAATATTAACACACATTCTTCTTGCAGTCAATCCTGTATTACATACAGACACATATTTTTTACGCAGAATATTGACAAAAGCGCGCACACAATGTATAACTGAATCAGAATGACTATAAGGAGGCATAAAATGCGCATCGGCTTGCAGATTTCCAGCCTGAAACCGTTTATACAGACGCGCGCGGGCGTGCGCGATACCTTTCGGCGCGTTGCCGGGATGGGCTATCGCGACGTTCAGCTGCAATGGACGGGCGCGGACGTGCCGTGCGAGTTCATCGCGGACGAGATGAAGGCAAACGGCCTTGACTGCTGGGGCACGCAGGACTATTACGACGTGGTAATGGCGCGTATGGATTACGAGATACGCGCCGCGCACCTGTACGGTTCGCACTACATATGCGTAAGCGGCATACCCGAGCGCTTCATGTCGCCCGAGGGCATACGCGCGATGGCCGCCGAAATGACCGAGACACAGCGCCGCCTTTCGGACGAAGGCATTGCGCTGACGTTCCATCCGCGGCATATGGAGTATGCTCAGGTGGACGGCGACGCGGCTGCCTGCCGCCTGCTCGACTGCGCGCCCGATATTCAGCTTACGCTGGACGCATATCACAGCGCGATTGCGGGCGTGGACACGGCGGCGCTTATGCGCAGGTACGCCGGGCGCGTGGACATAATCCACCTGAAGGACGCGGTCGAATGCAAAAAGGGCGCGACGCTTACGCCGGTCGGCGCGGGCGCGATCGACTTTATGCCCGTAATCTCCGCGTGCCGGGACGCGGGCGTAAAGGCGATAATGGCCGAGCAGGAATCGTGGCAGGACGACGCATTCGAGTGCATGAAGCAGTCGCTCAGCTACCTGCGCGGTGCGCTAAAGACATTGCACTATACATAATAGCAAAACGCAACTAACGCATGTGTGATATATTGGTAAGGCAAATGCGCGGGGGTTCAGTCTGAAACCCGCGCTAATGGCGGAGGTACGCGGGCGCGTTTAATCTACTGCGCCGTGCTTCTGCCTTAAACGCCGCTTCTGAAAGCCGAACATCGCCATATTAAGGCGGGTAAGGCAGGATAAGCGGCGATACGGACTTGCCCTTAAACGAAACCTAAAACAGCGAAGGGAGATAGTCAATATGAGAATACTTTTCATGGACGTGGACACGCTCAGACCCGATCATATGGGCTGCTACGGCTACTACCGCAACACCACGCCCAATCTGGACGCACTGTGCCAGGAGGGCATGAGGTTTGATAACTACTACTGCTCGGACGCACCTTGCCTGCCGTCGCGCGCGGCGCTTGTCACCGGCATGTTCGGCATACGCAACGGCGCGGTGGGTCATGGCGGCACGGCGGCTGACCGCCGACTGACCGGCCCCACGCGCGACTTTGGCGACTGCATCAACGACGGCAACATGCACAATGTAATGCGCAAGGCGGGCATGTTCACCGCGTCGATAAGCACCTTCCCGGAGCGTCACTCGTCCTACTGGTTCAGCGCGGGCTTTAACGAAACCTACAATGTAGGCGGTCACGGCAACGAGTCGGGCGAGCGCATACTGCCGGTAGCGCTGGACTGGCTGGACCGTCACGGCGCGCAGGACAACTGGTTCCTGCATGTGCACCTGTGGGATCCGCACACGCCCTATCGCACGCCTGCCGACTGGCCCAACTACTTCGAGGATTCGCCGGTGGATTCGTGGCTGACCGAGGATATATATAACGAGCATAAGAAGATGTCCTCGCCGCACGGCGTGAACGAGATAGGCATGTTCACCGATGAAGAAAACCCCAAGTTCCCCAAGCATCCGGGCGCGATACGCAACTATGGCGAGCTCAGGCGCATGTTCGACGGATACGACGGCGGCGTGCGCTACGCGGATATGCTGCTGGGCAAGATAATGGACAAGATGCGCGACATGGGCATATATGACGACGCGGTAATAATTCTGACTTCCGACCACGGCGAAAACCTGGGCGAACTGGGACTGTACGCCGAGCACGCCACCGCAGACAACGTGACCTGCCGCATACCCATGATAGTCAAGTGGCCGGGCTGTGCGCGCGGTGTGGACAGCGAGTTCCATTACAGTCTTGACCTTGCGCCCACGCTGTGCGACATGCTGGGCGTAAAGCCGAGCAAGTGGTGGGACGGCCAGTCCTACGCCGATACGCTGCGCACCGGCGAAAAGCAGGGCCGCGATTACCTGGTAGTGTCGCAGATGGCACACGTATGCCAGCGCAGCGCGCGCTTTGGCGACTACATCTACATGCGCACGATACACGACGGCTTCCACCTGTTCGACCGCGAGATGCTCTTTAACG
>USEE01000024.1 GCA_900553645.1 uncultured Eubacteriales bacterium | reverse complement strand
CAATAATCACGTCGGTAATGTATTCGTTGTAGGCGGTAAGATTGGTCATCTGCAGACCCGATATGTCCAGCATGGACATGAACATGCCCGCAAATATCACGCCGATAGGATTGCTGGATGCCAGCAGAGCCACGGGTATGCCGTTAAAGCCCACGCCCGGCAGCGTCTGATACGTGTTCCAGTAAAACTCGGTATTGCCCGCCAGATAGTACAGCGCGCCCGCCGTGCCCGCCAGCGCACCCGCAATCGCCATCGACAGGACTATATTGCGCTTGTCCTTTATACCCGCATAGCGCGCCGCAAAGCGGTTGGAGCCGCATACCTTCAGTTCATACCCCAGCGTCGTGCGGCTGAGCATCACGCATACGACTATCGCAAGCAGTATCGCGATTATTATGCCGCCGTTTACCTGACTGCCCGGGAAGATTATGTCCAGACCCATCTTGGGCGTAGATACGCCCGCACCCTTGACATATGTCAGCGCCCCGTCCACCTCGGTAAGTCCGTACGACGTGCTGTAAATATAACTGGACTTGGTGTTCTCGACCACATTTTTAAGGCTGCTCATGTCGAACAGCCACGTAACCACGTTGGCCGCAATCCAGTTGGTCATTATGCACGCAATAACCTCATTTATATTGAAGAAAGCCTTGAGCAGACCCGGTATCATGCCCCACAGCGCGCCCGCCGCCATGCCGCCTAAAAACGCCAGCGTCCATATCAGCCAGCCCGGCACGCTGTGCGTGGGTATGCCAAGCGCGATGAACAGCGTCGCCGCTGTGCCCGCAAGATACTGCCCCGGCGCGCCGATGTTGAATAGGCCTGTCTTAAACGCCACCGCAACCGAAAGTCCGGTCAGTATCAGCGGCGTTGCGCGGAACAGCATGTTGCCCACGCTGGCCGGATTGAATCCGAACGTGAGCGCGCCCGCCGCGTCGCGGCCCGTGCTGAACAGACCCATGAATACCAGCCTTATGCCGTCCCATATGCTCTGGCCGCCCAGCGTGGGATCGCTCAGACCCACCGCGATTATTACCAGCGCGCCCGCCGCAAGGCCGATGATTATCGATATAAGCGAGGCCAGCACGCTCTGCGTGCCCGCCTTTGCCATCAGGCCGGTCTTTTTGCCGCCTTTCATGCGCGCACCTCCCTCGTCTGCCGTTTGCCGCCCGCCATGTACAGTCCCAATTCCTCAATGGTCACATTCTTGGGATCAAATTCGCCCACGATCTCGCCCTCAAACATGACCAGTATCCGATCGGCCAGGTTCATGACCTCGTCCAGCTCCAGCGATACCAGCAGCACCGCCTTGCCCGCGTCGCGCTGCTCGATAAGCTGCCGGTGTATGTACTCGATCGCGCCAACGTCCAGTCCGCGCGTGGGCTGCACCGCGATTATCAGCGGCATGTCGCGGTCGAGTTCGCGCGCGATTATCGCCTTTTGCTGATTGCCGCCCGACAGCGCGCCCGCCTTGCTGATTACACCATCGCCGCTGCGCACGTCGTATTGGTCAATCAGCTTCTTTGCATAGTCGCGCACCGCGCCGAACTTTATAAAGCCATGGCTCTGGAACTGCGGGTCGAGATAGCGCTCAAGCACCATGTTCTGCTCCAGCGTGTAATCCAGCACCAGGCCGTACTTCTGCCTGTCCTCGGGGATATGGCTCATTCCGGCCTGCTCTCGTTCGCGCACGGGCGCGCCAGTTATATCCTTGCCGCACAGGTTGACGCTGCCGCTGTGTATCTTTTCAAGGCCGGTCAGCGCGTATATCAGCTCGGACTGGCCGTTGCCGTCTATGCCCGCGACGCACACGATTTCGCCCCTGCGCACGTCGAACGTAACGCCGTTCACCGCGTCGCGCTTATACAGGTGCGACGCGACATGCATGTCGCTGACCTTCAGCACCGGCTCGCCCGGATGCGAATCGCCCTTGTCCACCTTCAGCTTTACGTCGCGGCCCACTATCATGCGGGACAGTTCTTCCTTATTGGTGTCGCGGGTATTGACCGTGCCGATGTACCTGCCCTTGCGCAGCACGGTCACGCGGTCGGATACCTCCATTATTTCGCTCAGCTTATGCGATATGAACAGTATGCTCTTGCCCTCGGCGGCCAGCCCACGCATTATGTGCATCAGCTCCTCAATCTCCTGCGGAGTAAGCACTGCGGTGGGCTCGTCAAATATCAGCACCTCGTTATCGCGATACAGCATTTTGAGTATCTCGACGCGCTGCTGCATACCGACGGTAATGCTTTCGACCTTGGCGTCCAGATCGACCTTTAGGCCGTACTGCTCGGACAGCGCCTTTACCTTGCGGCGCGCCTCTTTCTTTTGGAGGAAGCCCATGCGAGTATCCTCTGCACCCAATATTATGTTGTCAAGCACGCTGAAAACGTCGATCAGCTTGAAGTGCTGATGCACCATGCCGATGTGCAGCGCGGTCGCGTCGTTGGGGCTGGCTATGTGTACTTCCTGACCATTCTTCTTTATAGTACCGGCCTCGGGCTGGAGCATTCCGAACAGTATGCTCATCAGCGTTGACTTGCCCGCACCGTTTTCACCGAGCAGAGCGTGGATCTCGCCCTTTTTCAGCTGCAAGGTTATGTCGTCGTTGGCCTTTACGCCGTTAAACTCCTTGGTGATATGAAGCATTTCGATGACATACTGGGGCGCGTTATCCATGCTTTCACCTCGCCTTCCATATTTTGATTTAACCCCGACTATACATGTGCGATGCGTGAATTGCCATATAGTAATATTATATACGCATGGATCGAAAACTGCAAGTTCATACTAAAAAAGGAGCGCCGAAGCGCTCCCATTGATGATTAGCTATCAGACGTAATCCACGGTCAGGTTCTCGAACTCTACGCTCGAAATCTGGTCGTCGGTCACGACTGTGCCGTCGACTACAACTTCGCCGGACTTGATGGCCGCCAGCAGTTCGTTGTACTCCTCAACGGTGTAAGTCTCGAACAGCCAGTTTTCGGTGGGCAGACCCACAGCGTCCTCTTCCGCGCCCAGGCTCTGAGCGATGCCGCCGATTTCGTCCCACTTGCCGTCATAGAACTTGCCGATGGCCCACTGGGTAGCCGAGGACAGGCCCTTCATGGCGGAGGTGATTACGGTTTCGGACTCGGAGGACTGGTCAACGTCAACGCCTACCACATAGCCCTCGTTCTCGGCCGCAGCCGCAACGATGGAGGAGAACATGGAGCCGCCGCACGCGAACACGATCTCGGTGCCGGTCTCGTACCAGCCCTTAATCATGGTCTGCAGCTCGGGCGAAGCGGAGAAGCTGGCGCCGTACTGCCAGGAATACTTGAGTTCAACGTTAATGCCCATTTCCTTGGCCGCGGCGTTCGCGCCCTGCGCAAAGCCGTAACCGAAACGGCAGCACGCGGGGTTGGTGCCGCCGCCGCCGCCCGCAAAGCCCAGCTTGGTGAAGCCATCCTTCACGACCGCGTAGCCGGCCAGATAGCCGCTCTGCTCTTCCTTAAAGGAGATGGGAGCCACGTTGCTAAGGCCGATTTCGTAGCCGTCAACGAATACGAACTTGGTGTCGGTGAATTCGGCAGCCGCCTTCTTGAGGGCGGTTTCCTGCATGAAGCCGGCGCAGATAACCACGTCAGCGCCGCCCTCGCAGGCAGCCTTCATCGCGTCGTAGCGGTCGTCGTCGGTCGCCTGGTCGCCGTTGGCGGGCTGATAGTACTTGTAGGACATGCCATGTTCGGCGGCGTAACCCTTTACGCCATTCCAGGTGCCCTGGTTGAACGACTTATCCTTGAGCTGGCCAACGTCGGTAACGAAAGCGAGCTTATAGGTGCCGTCTTCGGAGGTCATTGTATCCGCAATGTAGTCGGGATCGACGGCGCCCGCAAATGCTACGGAGCACATCATAAGAACCAGCGCCATGAGTACGGCAAGCAGTTTCTTCACGTGAGTTTCCTCCTTCTTTTGCCCGTATATTCGGGCTTATGCTGGTATTCAGTATAGCATCATTTTCACTTTTGTTCAAGCGCATTGAGCGGCTTAATTGTGATTTATATAGAGCTTTGCCGCCATACTTATTCCCACGTATCCCATACCTCGGGATTATAGCCAACGGTAGCCTTCTGGCCGTTGCGCACGACGGGCGTGCGCATCAGCTTTATGTTTGCAAGCAGCTGTTCCTTCTTTTCATCCTCGCCGTTTGTATAGCGCAGTATGCTTCCGGCATAGGCCTTATTGTCCCTGTCGATCAGCTCGTCCACGCCGCCCACCGCGCGGCATACCGAGTCCAGCTCCCGCGCGCCCATCGGCTTTTTGCTAAGGTCTATCGACTGGAACTTAATCGAGCGCTCCTTAAAATAGCGCTCGGCCTTCTGCACGTCGAAGTTCTTTTTAAGGGCGTATATCTGTATGTTCATGTCTGTCCTCCGATGCTTATTTTACTTATTATACCATGCCTTAGGCGGGTTTGAACAGCCGCTGGGCGCGCGCAAAGTGTCTCCTTAAAATTTTTACCTGTACACAACTCAAACGAAATTGGCCGGACTTGACAGCGCGCGCGCACACAATTATAATTACAGAGTTGACAATGACGTCGATGGGCAGGCGAGTATTTCCGGTTAATTCAAGGATACGCGCGTATGCGCGCGGCGGCTTTTTCTATTTTTAGCAAAAAATCGCACGCGGCAAACTGCCATCTTGGGAGCAATTTAAGGAGGCTTTAGCAATGCTAACCGCAATCTCCGGCATAAACTGGGGCGACGAAGGCAAGGGCCGCATGGTCGATCTGCTGAGCAGAGATTATGACATCGTAGTTCGTTATCAGGGTGGCAACAACGCCGGCCATACCGTAATAAACGAGCGCGGCGAATTTATACTGAATCTGCTGCCCTCCGGCATACTGCGCGAGGGCGTGGTAAACGTAATGGGCGCGGGCATGGTCGTCGACCTGCACCACCTGAAGGAAGAAATCGGCCGTCTGACCGAAAAGGGCGTGGCCGTTACCCCCGACAACCTTAAAGTATCCGATCGTGCGGTAATATGTATGCCGTATCATGTGGCGCAGGACGGCGCGGAAGAGGACCGTCTGGCCGGCAAGAAGTTCGGCTCGACCCGCCGCGGCATCGGCCCGGTTTACGGCGACAAGTACATGAAAAAAGCGCTGCGCATGGGCGATCTGCGCGATACTGACGCGCTGCGCGAGCGCGTCGAGGGCATCTGCGAGTGGAAGAACCTGACGCTGGTGGGCGGCTATCACATGGAGCCGCTGAACGTGGATGACATTATGGCGTGGCTGAAGGAGTACGGCGACTTCGTACTGCCCTATGTATGCGACACCGGCGCTTATCTTGACAAGGCGGCTTCCGAGGGCAAGGGCATCATGTTTGAGGCTCAGCTGGGCGCGCTGCGCGACATCGACTTCGGCATCTATCCCTACACCTCCTCCTCGCCCACGATTGCGGCGTACGCGCCCATCGGCGCGGGCATACCCGGCCGCAAGCTGGACAAGACCATCGGCATAATGAAGGCGTATTCCACCTGCGTTGGCGAAGGCCCGTTCACCTGCGAGCTGTTCGGCGACGAGGCCAAGGTACTGCGTGACGCGGGTCACGAGTATGGCGCGGCCACCGGCCGTCCCCGCCGCGTAGGCCCGTTCGACGTGGTTGCGTCGCGCTACGGCGTGCGTCTGCAGGGCGCGGACGAAATCGCGCTGACAAAGCTGGACGTGCTGGCCGGCATGAAGCTGAGCGTGACCGTGGGCTATGAGATCGACGGCAAGCGCACGCAGGAGTTCCCCTACGGCGAAGCGCTCAAACGTGCAAAGCCCGTCAACATCGAGCTGCCCGGCTGGACCGAGGACATCTCGAACTGCCGCAATGAAGAGGAGCTGCCGGTTAACGCACAGCGCTACATAGACTTCCTTGAGAAGAACGTGGGCTGCGCGATCACCTATGTATCCGTCGGCCCTGAGCGCGACCAGTACATAAAGCGTACCCCCAAGATCGGCTCCAATAAGTAAATAGCGGCCGCGCGAATGCGGCCCGAAAAGCCGGGCTCACGCCCGCAAGGCCGCACTGGCGCGACCTCAGGCGTGAGTTGTCGGCTTTTTTTGTTGGCAAAACGCTTTCCAGGCGGCTTTTGCGGCCCGACTTAAAAGAATTATCCGCGCAGGAACACTAAATCAAAGGCGGTGTTAGTATGTTTTATTCCAGCGACGAAGTATTGCAATACGTGCGGGAAAACGACGTGAAGTTCATAAGGCTTGCGTTCTGCGACATATGCGGCACGCTGAAAAATATCGCAATCATGCCCAGCCAGCTTGAGCGTGCGCTGGACGAAGGCATAACGCTCGACCCGCGCGCACTGCGCGGATTTCAGGCCGCGGGCGGGTACGACCTGCTGCTAAAGCCCGACCCGTCCACGCTGACCGCGATGCCGTGGCGGCCCCAGCAGGGGCGCGTGGTAAGGCTGATGAGCAGTCTCATGACGACAAACGGCGAGCCGTTCGTGCTGGACACACGCGAGATACTGCGCCGCACGGTGCGCGAGGCGATCAAGCCGGGCTACACGTTCCGCATAGGCACGGAATGCGAGTTCTATCTGTTCGAGACGGACGAAAACGGCAAACCCACCCACACGCCGCAGGACAACGCCACCTACTGCGACATAGCGCCGGTCGAAAAGGCCGAAAACGTGCGCCGCGAGATATGCCTTACACTGGAAGAAATGGGCATAAACCCGGAAAGCTCGCACCACGAGGTCGGGCCGGGTCAGAACGAGGTTGACTTCGCGTTCGCGGACGTGATGAGCGCCGCCGACAACGCGGTGCTGTTCAAGCAGGTTGTGCGCACGGTGGCCGCGATGGACGGGCTGCACGCGTCGTTCATGCCCAAGCCCCTGCGCGGGCAGGCGGGCAGCGGTATGCACATAAACCTTTCGGCCTACCGCGACGGCCGCAACATAATGAATATCGACGGCAGCGACCGCGGCGCGCTTACCGGCGACGCGGCGGGGCTGGTTGCGGGCATAATGCGCCGCCTGCCCGAGATGACGGCGCTGCTCAATCCGATAACCAACTCCTACGAGCGGCTGTCCGACATGGACATGCCGGGCAGCGTGGGCTGGTCGCTGGACAATTCGCAGGTAGTGCGCCTGCCCCACGCCACGGGCGAGCGCGCGCGCATGGAACTGCGCTCCCCCGACTCGGCGCTCAACCCGTACATCGCGTTTTCGCTGATAATCGCGGCGGGCATGGAGGGCATACGCGACGGGCTTACATTGCCCGCGTCGCGCAGGTTCGGCGATCTGCCGGGCACGGCCGACATGCTGCCGCGCGATCTGAGGAGCGCGATAGCACTTAGCCAAAGCGAGTTCATAAGCAGCGTGCTTCCCGCCGAGCTGCTAAACGCATTCACCGCCCAGCGTATGCGCGAAATAGAGTTCGTCGAAAATTCGCCCGATCGCACGTCGGCTGAAAGCGACCTCTACTTCATGTACATATAAGGAAGTGCCTGACCATGCCTTCTGCACTAATAGTATCAGCCGGAGAAAAGGGCCAGGCAGTATTGCGGGATATGCTTTCGGCCTCCCGGTTTGACAGGGTAACGACGGTATCAAACGGCAGCGACGCGCGGCGCGCGCTGATAAGCCAGGGCTACGAACTGGTGGTAATAAACACGCCGCTGACCGACGAGTTCGGCCACGAGCTGGCCGCGCACGCGTCAGCGGGCGGCGCGGGCGTAATAATGCTGTGCAAGGCAGAGCACGCCGAGCAGCTGGGCGCGGCGCTTGAGCGCGAGGGCGTGTTCGTAATGAGCAAGCCGCTGGTACGGCCGCTGTTCATGCAGGCGCTTCATCTGGTCGAGATGACGCAGGCGCGCATGTACGAACTGATCGTGGAGCGCGACAAGCTCCGGCGGCAGTTGGAAGACCTGCGCGCAGTCAGCCGCGCAAAGTGTCTGCTGATCGAGCGGCTGGGCTGGACGGAGGAAAAGGCGCACCGGCGCATCGAAAAGCAGGCGATGGATCTGCGCATAAGCAAGCGCGAGGTCGCCGAGGAAATACTCAAAACCTATTCTGTATAAGCTAAAATTTATTATATAAAGGAGCCGCAGCAATGACTAAATACATATTCGTAACCGGCGGCGTAGTTTCCGGTCTGGGCAAGGGCATCACAATGGCGTCGCTGGGACGCCTGCTCAAACAGCGCGGGCTGAAGGTATGCGCGCAGAAGCTTGACCCGTACATAAACGTTGACCCCGGCACGATGAGCCCGTATCAGCACGGCGAAGTATACGTGACCGAGGATGGCGCGGAGACTGACCTCGACCTGGGCCATTATGAGCGCTTTATCGACGAAGACCTGAACAAGTTCTCAAACCTGACTACCGGCAAGGTGTACTGGAACGTGCTTAACGCCGAGCGCCGCGGCGACTACCTGGGCGAAACCGTGCAGGTAATCCCGCACATCACCAGCGAGATCAAGTCGTTCATATACGCGGTAGGCAAAAAGACCAACGCCGACATAGTGCTGACCGAAATCGGCGGCACCACGGGCGACATGGAGAGCCAGCCCTTCCTCGAGGCCATTCGCCAGATCGGCCACGAGGTAGGTCAGGACAACTGCCTGTACATACACGTCACCCTCGTGCCCTACATAAAGTCCTCGGGCGAGCACAAGTCCAAGCCCACCCAGCATTCGGTAAAGGAGCTGCAGTCTTTCGGCATAATGCCCGACATAATCGTGACGCGCTCGGACGAGCCGATCGAGCAGAGCGTGCTTCACAAGATCGCGCTGTTCTGCAACGTAAAGCCCGACTGCGTGATACAGAACCTGACCATGCCGGTGCTGTATCAGGCGCCCGTAATGCTGGAGCAGAACCATTTCTCCGACATAGTACTGCGCGAATTGCACATGGACGCGCCCGCGGCCGACATGAGCGACTGGAACGCGATGCTGGACCGCATTGCTCACCGCACGCGCCATGTAAAGGTTGCGCTGGTGGGCAAGTACGTGGCACTGCACGACGCGTACCTGTCGGTGGCCGAGGCGCTCAGCCATGCGGGATATGAAAACGGCGTGTACGTGGATATAGACTGGATCGAGGCCGAGGACGTGACCGACGATACCGCCGAGGCCATGCTGGGCGGCGCGGACGCGATACTGGTGCCGGGCGGCTTCGGCAACCGCGGCATAGATGGCAAGATCGTTGCCGCACGCTATGCCCGCGAGCACGACATCCCATACCTTGGACTGTGCCTGGGTCTGCACATACTGACTATCGAGCTGGCGCGCGACGTGCTGGGCTGGCGCGATGCGGACTCGACCGAGTTCAACCCCGAAAGCACGCATCAGGTAATCGCGCTTATGCCTGACCAGCAGGGCAACCTGCCCAAGGGCGGCACGATGCGTCTGGGCGCATATCCGTGCCACATCGAGCCTGGCACGATGCTGGAAAAGATTTACGGTCAGAGCGACATATCCGAGCGCCATCGCCACAGGTATGAGTTCAATAATGCCTATCGCAAGGACTTTGAGAATATCGGCCTGAGCCTGTCGGGCAAGTCGCCGGACGGCCGACTGGTCGAGGTAATCGAGTACAAGCCCTGCCGCTTCTGCGTGGCGGTGCAGTACCACCCCGAATTCAAGAGCCGCCCCAACCACGCGCACCCGCTGTTTAAGGCGTTTGTCAAGGCGGCGCTGGGCGAATAATATTAAGGCATAAATTCGCGGCCGGTTCGGACAGGCGGACAGCTTGCCTGAACCGGTCTGTTTTTGCGCGCTGCGCTTGGGTAAGGCGGGACTTCACTGTCGAGGCATACGATCGACACTCGGATTGCTGACTGACAAAAAAGTTATTAGCCGAAACTGAGACGGTATTCTTGCTAAAAATTGCATTTTAGCGAATTTTCAGGCTGCAAAACGGCCAAAAGGCGCACAATTTTACGCGATGTAAAGAAAAAATGCTTGCATTTATGCGCGTGCAATGGTAAAATAGTAGTGTTCTGTATGTGTATTATACACGCCTGTTCATTCGAAGGAGGTGTTATCGATGGGCAAGTATTGCGAAATCTGCCACAAGGGCACTATGTCCGGCAACAACGTGAGCCACTCCAACCGCAAGACCCGCACGTCTTGGGCTCCCAACACTCAGAAGGTACGCGTGATGGTAAACGGCACTCCCACTCGCATGTATGTCTGCACCCGCTGCCTGCGCAGCGGTAAGGTTGAGCGCGCGCTGTAATAGCGTAAGCGTCAGCCCTGCTCCATATGCGAAATTGGCGTATATAGCAATATAGTGGCGCTGTCGGCGGTGGCCGGCTGATGTGCCGGGTTATTGCTTCGCCGCCACAGTATGCGTCCACATAAAACAGCCGATGCCTGTTTGTAATGGCATCGACTGTTTTTGTTTTGGCGTGATTATGCTCCGCCTTCTCCACCATAGCTATTCTCTTTTCAGGCGCGCGCCCCAGCGCATCTAAAGCCGAAAATGCGCAGGCCCGGCTATATCTACTTCTTCCCCACCACCATAATAACCCCCGCCGCAACCATCGCCGCCCCCAAAGCAGCTATCCAAAAGCAAGGCGGCAGACATATGATAAGCAGCATCAGCCCCACGCCCGCCAGCATTGCCGCCAGCCATACCGGCGCACCCGACTTGCCTCCGCCCTGGCTTGGGGGCGGGCAGGGCGACGGGGGCGGCCACAGGCCCGGCCTGCGCGGCGGGCGGCAGGGTGCAGGATTTGGGCGGCAGGTCTGGCCGAACTGCGGCGGACACTGCGAGCGACAATATGTATTGCGCGGATACTGCGGCATGATGCTCACTCTCCTTGCGCTTTGGTCAAGCGCGGATTACGCTTCTGACTTAGAGTGTGTCTCGAGCGGGACAATCCGCAAGTTCGAGTGGATTTTTCGTCAGTTCAAGGAAGAAACCCGAAGGCTTAGCAGCGCT
>USEE01000023.1 GCA_900553645.1 uncultured Eubacteriales bacterium | reverse complement strand
ATCCAGACGTGCTGCTAGATGTACGAGCAGCCATCCATACCTCGCCCACCATAAATTGAAGTGGGCGAGGAAGGGGCAATCAGTCCTCAAGGTTCTGTATGAGCATCTTTCACGCTCTAAGAGGAGCGGGAAGGGTATCAGGCAAGGTGATTCTGGGAGAATACATTATTGGCTTACAGCGGCGCAAAGCATTCCGACAGTGAACAGTCGGCATACTCTGCGCCTTTATTTATGAATTGATTTTCGCGTTGAATCTAAAGTTATCAACAGCTTCGGTGCGGTTTTGTGGACTAATCCCCCTGCCCAATTGCTATTCAGTCGGCAGAACGTCCTGCGGCGGCACGCTTTCGCCGTCCATCAGCACTTCAAAATGCAGGTGCGGTTTCATCAGCGATTCGCTCATCGCGCTTGCGCCTACCGCGCCTATCGCGTCGCCCGCCTTGACGCTCGCGCCCTCCTTAACCAGACCAAGCGATTGCAGGTTGGCGTATCGCGCGGTCAGGCCATCGGCTGAGCGTATCTCGATTACGTTGCCCAGCATGGACTCGCGCCAGCATCGCGCGACCTGGCCGTCAAAGCACGCGACAACTACCTGCCCGCGCGTGGCTGCTATGTCTATGCCGGTGTGCGTGCCGTACTGGTTCAGCGTTTCCAGATATACCAGTCGATCTGTTGCGTGCGCGGTCAGTATCTCGCCCTCGATAGGCCACATGTCAAGCTGCGGCAACTGCGGCGCGGCCTGCGTGGCGTCTGGCGCGGCGCTTGCGAGCGGCTCCAGACCCGCCGAGGCCTGCTGTGCGCGCACGTCGCTGGTCACTGTCTCAGCCTGTATCGAGGGCGTGGGCGCGGCCGCGATGTTCATCTCGCCATAGCCGCGTAAACCGGCCAGCGCGCCCGCAAATACCATCAGCGCGCATATGCCTGCCGCAAAGTAGTAGCCGTACCTGTCAAAGCCGCGCATGAACGCGCGAATAACGTCCTCGCAGCTGCGGCGCTTCCCTTTTCCAGCGGCGACATGCCAGTTGACTTTCGACGCGCGCCTGAACATAAGGTGCGGTATGGATGGGCTGGGATTGTCCGTAGCGCGTTTAGCCATATGTTCAGGCGGGGAGGATGAGCGCCTGGGACTTTCCGCGCCCTCACCGTCCATGCCGTCGTCGTACATGGAGAATTGCCTGAACGAAGGCGTTTTGAACCATATTCGTTTCATCGAGTTCACCTCGATATGAGTATGCCCGATTTTTTATCAGAAATTGCATGGGATGGATTAGATTTTTAATTGAGAGATGCGGTTAAACACAGTAGTGCGGTGGCCCGTCCTCTCAGGAGAGGCTTTTGGGCTTGGTTACGGTGTAGCCTTGCACGTTTATAGCATTGTTGCTCTCTGAGCGTGAAAGATGCTCATACAGAACCCCGATGACTGATTACTCCTTCCTCGCCCACTTTAATTTATGGTGGGCGAGGCATGGATGGCCGCTCATACATCTAGTTTCGCGTCCGGACGGCCAGTTTTCGCGGCCGCCATACTTTACGGCGGCCGTGAACCTCACCGCCGAACCTGCACCTGAGCCGCCGAGGGGTGGCGAACATGGCGCGGGGGAAAACTGCCTAAACAGAAATAGTCCATTCGCGGAATCCCGAAACTAACACAGATAACGGAACGCGGCCTGTACTAACTACCTAAAACAGAAATCGCCGCTGACTCTTAGAGCGAATCAGCGGCGAAAGAATATAAGAGCATCTTCCTATATAATTTCCTAAAACGCCTGAATTAAGTAACCCTCGCGGGAGAAAGACAAAACCGACTTTTTTTTTTTTTTTTTTTTTTTTATAAAAAAAAAAAAAACCACGTTCCCCCACGTCCCCCTTGCAATCCCATCCGAAAAGTACGATAATAATATCAGTCCGGTAAGAGCCAGCCGCGCTTTACCGCGTCGTTCAGTAGCGCGCGAATGAAGGGTTCCAAGCCCGGTAGGGCCTCGAAGGTTACGGCGTTGCGCTTTAATACCTGCGATATGTGTACGCCGTGCTGCGTCCATGAGAGGCCGCCCGACTGGTAGTTGAGCAGCAGCGGCTGGATGCGGTCGCACGCACAGGCGTATTTTGCCGTGGGAGTCTCGCACGCCTCGAATTCTTCCCATAGCCCGCGTAGGTCTGCGCCCAAATCCTCCGGCAGACCGCCGAATAGTTTGTCCGCGGCATTCGTCTCGCGCTCCGACTTGTCGGAGTGCGCCGCGTCGTCGTAGGCATACGTGTCGCCCGCGTATATCTCGACTAGGTCGTGTACTAGCGCCATGCGCGCCGCCCGGTCGCAGTCGCAGCCCTCCGGCGCGTACTGCCTCAGCACCATCGCGCACATCGCCATGTGCCACGAATGCTCCGCGTCGTTCTCAAACCGCGAACCGTCGTGTAGGGGCGTCTGACGCATTATAAACTTCATGCGGTCTATTTCCGCTAAAAATTCGATTTCCTTGGTCATGTCGCTCATGATTAATTACTCTCCCAATATGAAAAGGATGTGTCTATTATGCCATTGCCTGAGGGTTTTTGCAATCTTGAATCGCGCGTAGTTGGTCTAAAGGTGTGTTCGGCCTATTATTTTTCCGAGAATTTCACCGGCAAAAATGTGACGGGCTACCTGCGCAATACCGCCGTGGGTACGCTCGAAATGGCCGACGGCCTCGAACGCGCACTTAAAATCGCAAACGAACAGGGTTACGGCCTGCTCGTCTGGGACGCGTACCGCCCCGTGCGCGCGGTCAATTGCTTCGCCGACTGGGCCAGTCGTCCCGAGGACGGCCGCACCAAAGCCCGCCATTACCCTAACGTGGATAAGTCTCAATTGTTCGAACTGGGCTATATAGCCCACTCGTCCGGCCATAGCCGCGGCTCGTCCGTCGATCTCACGCTTACAGATATGGATGGCCAGCCGCTCGATATGGGCACCTGCTTTGACTTCATGGATGACGCGTCCCACCACGATAGCCTGCTGGTGCCTCCTGAAGCGACCGCGCGCCGCAACCTCCTGCGCGACATAATGGGCCGCGCCGGGTTTAAGCCATACTCCTGCGAGTGGTGGCACTATAATCTCGCTAACGAGCCTTACTCCAATACCTACTTCGATTTCCCGGTTGAGTAAGGATTTTGAGGCAGGCGCGCGTTAAGTCAGCGCTCAACGCGTAAACCGCCTGAGCCGACCGCCGCACAGCCGCCGCATAATCCCGCGCCGCGCTGCATATGCGCCCTTGCTCCGATTATTACAAAAAAATTGTAATAAAATCCCGTGTAAATCGCTGGATTATGTGATATACTGTATATATCGGAACCTGCCGCAATTATCCAGCGCGGCGGGTAGTATTTGAAGGAGTGATAACGATGCGCAGGGATAGTACGTTTGCAAGAGCCGCCGCCGTGCTTGTGGCGCTCATGATATGCCTGCTTGCGCCCATGTCAGCGTATGCGGTTCAGCAAAAGGACAAGGCCGAAACCGAACTGCCCGGCGAAAACGAATACGCCGATGTTCAGTACGGCGCGCTGCTGCTGCTCAACCAGTGGCTGGACGACGCGGAAGCGCTCAATACTATGGAAGATACTCTGACCGCCTGTGGCCTGACCGCCGACATGATCGCGGCCATTACCGCCGCCGTGCCCGGCACTACTCAAAGCTACATGTTCATGACCTACGATGCAAATACCGTGATTGTAGGCGATACCTCCGCGCCCGCCGAAACGACGGATGCCGAGCCTTCCGAAGCGGCTGATACCGCCGACGAAAGCGAATTCCAGCCGCCCTTTTACGTGAGCGCAAAGCACATCGACGTGCCCGAGGGCGCGGTTGACGGCGTGATCGCGTTTGACGTGGCCGCACAGCATGTTGATATGTACGCCGCCGACGCATTCGAGCTGACGACGCTGCTCACCTCGGACGTGAAGAACGCCGACACCATGCTGGAGATCGTGCGCAAGGACGGCGCTGCGCCCGTGCATGTGTACGAGTATGTAGAGCCGACTCCCGAACCGACTGCGGAGCCGACTCCCGAACCTACCGCGGAGCCGACGGCAGAACCCACGGCCGAACCGACCGAGGAGCCTACTGCTGAACCGACAGCCGAACCTACCGAGGAGCCTACTGCTGAGCCTACTGAGGAGCCTACTGTTGAGCCGACTGAGGAACCTACCGCAGAGCCGACTGAGGAACCGACCGTCGAACCTACTGCCGAGCCTACCGAAAAGCCCACGGCAGAACCCACTGAAGAACCCACCGCCGCGCCGCAGAAGCCAGCCAGTTACCTGCTGAGCACTGAAAACGGCCTGACGATAATCGCAGTGCCCGCGACGGAATCCGACGCACAGGCAGACGGCGTATTTACCGCCGACGACCTTAGCCAGATGCTGCAAAACGCCGGTTACACGCTCAATCAGATCGACGCGGCGCTCATCGCGCTGCTGCCCGAGGGCGTGACCGACTATAACTGGGCTATGTACGCGCCCGCCGTGGCCGAAAGCGACGGCACGCTGAGCGTCGAACCGGCCGCATACGACGTTATCGCCGCCGCAGGTCTGGAGGGCGGCGTAGTGGCAGGCAGCGACATTGAGGCGATACTGCCCACGCTCGCGCCCAGCAACGCGCCCACCGAGGTAGTGACCGAAGCTCCGACTGAGGCCGTGACCGAAGCTCCGACCGAAACTGCGACCGACGAACCCACCGCCGCGCCCACGATAATCCCGACGGAAGAACCCAGCGCCAATGCAGCCGACTCTGCGACCGAAGCTCCCACCGAGGAAGCGACCGCAGCGCCCGAGATGGACGTTCAGCCCGCGCTGGCCGACGGCGCAACGTTCGGCGTGCTGCTGCTGCCCGAGCAGGTTGAGGACGCTTACAGCATTGATGAGCTGGGCGACTTCCTGAAGGAAAACGGCTATACCGACGAGGAAGCCGCTCAGGTGGTCGAGCAGGCCTCGACCGACGCGGCCGCCGTGGCCTTCGTACCGTATACTCCCACTGCGGACGGTCAGTATGTGGTAAGCGCTCAGGACGAGATGGCGCTGGCTCAGGCGGGCGTACAGGGCGTTGTGGCGGGCGACGTGGTATACATGACCCCGGCCCCCACGACCGCGGCCACTGAAGAACCCACCGAAGCCCCGACCGAAGAACCCACCGAGGTTCCCACCGACGAGCCGACCGCGGAACCCACCGCGATTCCCACCGATGTGCCCACGGAAGCGCCCACCGAGGAGCCGACGCTGATTCCGACCGAGGCGCCTACCGAGGCCCCCACGGAAGCGCCGACTGAAGCTCCGACCGAAGCGCCTACCGCCGAACCCGCGCAGAGCAGCTTCAACAGCGGCTGGTACTTCGTAATAGCGATCGTGCTGATAGTAATAGGCATAGTGCTCTACATGTGGAGCAAGAAGCGTAAGAGCTGATAAGCAAACCAAACGCAATGTCCCCGGCGAATATGTTCGTCGGGGATTTTGTTATGCCCTGAAAGGCGGTTAAGGCGGCGGCGCGCTGTGCGCCTTAAATGATTTTTTATAAGGCATAGGGCAGGGCATAGGCCATTGTAAGTTGCTAAGGCAAAACTTCATGTGTGCTGCTTAGAACGTGCTATTTGAGTGCAGCGCAATTCTCAAAATCACAAGCGCATAAAACTTTTTATACCAACAGCATTGGCATATTCTGCCTTGCGAAAAAGATATGCGGGTCATCCGCGCAAATATTGCCCTTGGCTAAGGCGGATGTATGAAGCGCAGACTGTGCACAACTGCCTCAAAACCGTTGGTACACAAAATGTTGTGCACCAACCGCCTTAAACTATCCTGCCTTGCGAAAGACAAGCGCAGGCATCGCTCAGGTTAAGGCATATGCGAGTAATGCAGTCCGCGCCTACCTGCCTGAAAACAAAAAAACACAGCGCAGACCGTGTCCAATCGGTCTGCGCTGTGCGTCCGCGCGCCGGCACAGTTGGCACGCGGGACAAAATATGTAAATAAGGGGGAAAAGCACACTAGAGGGAAAATGAAAATCTATATCAAGCGGCGGGGTTCAGGCGGCTCGGCAAGCCTCGCACCCGGTGCTGGTGGGGCAGGGGATATACCGCGCAGCCTAAACATGCCGGCGAATTTTAACCGCGGTCGTCCAGCATTATAATGAACGCACCCAGCATCAGCACACAGCAAACCCATGCCGCGCGCACGCCCAGCAGCCATACGCTCCATGTGCCCAGTATGGCGCCCGCCATGAAGCACAGGATTATCAGGAAGTAATCGCGCGCCTTGATCGCCGCGTCGTCGTTGCCGTGCCCGCGCCAGTCGTACAGGTGAATCAGTCCGCTGCGCAGATTGGCCGTGCACATTATCGTGGCATAGGGACTGCCGTGCAGCTTCTTAAACGCGTCGGCCTGTATCGCGCACGCCAGCGCGATAAGTACAGTCGCCGTTACGTTAAGATCGCCCTCCGGCATAAACCCGGTCGCAAATATCAATGCAATCTCGACCAGCAGCGCCGCCTGCCGCCAGTGCACGCGCCCATGCGCCTTCATGCGGTCGCGCACGAACTCGGTCAGCAGTACGCCTATCACAAACGCAACCACCGGCGCAAACCACCTCAGTGCCAGCGCCCACTTGCCCTGCACGGCGAACATCGCCGTCAAAACAAGGTTGCCGCTCTGACAGTTAGCCAATACCTCGTTGCGCGTAATGAACGAATACGATTCCAGAAATCCGCCCGCCAGCGTAAGCAATACGCCCACTGCCAGCCCGTCCGAGCGCTGCCGCGCCCGCTCCCGCGCCTTTTCGGCGGCTTTGGCAATGCGTCGGTTTACGTTTACTGCCTCATTCATATATGTAATCCACCTTATCCAAATCGATATTCGCGCACAGTAAGCGTGAGATCAGCCCTGTAACCAGGTAATCAACCGCCAGTCCAACCACAATGCACCCCATACACAGGGGCACAGATTGCGCCCAAAGGCTGTCGGCAAGCACGCCGATTATCAGCATCGCGGTCGTTATAAACATGTACAGGTGCTCTGCTTTCCCAAGCTCTAGGAGTTTCACACTAATCCTTCCTCTCGATAAGCCTTGTTTCCTCAGCCGAACTGTATTATACTGTATATTGGGCATACAGTAAAAAGTATATTTGATATGGCATATATATCATTTTGATATTATGGAGGGCGCGCATGGATATTTCCTACGACTACTACCGCGTGTTTTACTGCGTGGCACAGTGCCGCAGCTTCACGCGCGCGGCGGAAGCGCTGCACGGCAATCAGCCTAACATAACCCGCTGCATTAACACCCTCGAAAGGCAATTGGGCTGTACGCTGTTTAAGCGCACTAACAAGGGCGTGACGCTTACGCCCGAAGGCGCGCGTCTGTACGCGCACGTCGCCGTGGCGTGCGAACAGATACGCGCGGGCGAGGAGGAGCTGGCCAGCCAGCGCACGCTGGAAAGCGGCCTTATATCGATAGGCGCGAGTGAAACCGCGCTGCACGCAAATCTGCTAAATATATTGGAAAAGTTCCATAAGCGCTATCCGGGCATACGCCTGCGCATAACCAACGGCACCACGCCGCAGGCAATCGCGGCGCTTAAAAGCGCACTTGTAGATATGGCGGTAGTGACCACGCCGTTCGATGTGCATAAGCCGCTGAAGAGCGTGGAACTGAGGCGCTTCAGCGAGGCGCTGATATGCGGCGCGGACTATGACGAGGCGCGCGCGCCGCACACGCTGCGCGACCTCGACGACGTGCCCATGATAAGTCTGGGTCAGGGCACCAGCACGCGCGAGTTTTACAGCGATTATTTCGCACGCCGTGGGCTTAGACTGCGCGTGGACATGGAGGCCGCGACCATGGACCAGGTGCTTCCGATGATAGAGCGCGGCCTGGGCATAGGTTTTTACCCGGAGGAATTGTGCGCTCAGGCGATAAGCGAGGGCCGCGTAAAACGCGTTGTACTCGCGGACGAACCGCCTGCGCGCGCGATCTGCCTTATAAAGGACGCGTCCCGCACACTCAGCATAGCGGCGCGCGAACTGGAGAAGATGCTGCTGCTTTCAGACGGCGCGGGTGCAAATTGACGCACATATGTCAAAAATGTACCCGCGCGCACGCATAGTATCGTGAAAAGTCGCGTAAATGTCCATTTTGATAACCGGCTTTTACTTGCGTGCGTGTCCGATACGCGATAAAATATAGTAAGTCGGCGCAATCTGCGCCAACCGAGTGCTTCCGTTTAAGGAGGTTTGATATGAAAAAGGCTAACTTCAACGCGGGCAGCGCGATCGGCGGCTTCAAGCGCTGGTTCGGCGGCAACATGACCACCATGCGCAGCGCGTGGTCGCTGTACCGGGCAGTTGCGGGGCGCACGGCTGTGTTCGCGGGCGTGCTGCTGGTTCTGCCTTACGCGGTGCTGATAATGCTTACGATGCGCGCGGTGTCGTTTGACGTGGGCGCGGGCATAAGTATGCTGACGGGCGTGGGCTATATGGGCGACTGGTCGCGCGCAATAATGGGCAGGCTTCAGGCCATATCCTCGCTAAGCTCGCTCTTGTCTTACGCGACTGATCTGTTCCTGCTGCCGTGTGCGTGCGCGGCGTTTGCGTTTTTGTACTGGATGCGTTGGCAGGGACTTTCGCTGGATGTAAAGGACGTGTGGGCGCGCGTTAAGCCGCGCGTGGGCCGCATAGTCATTACCGGCCTGATGGTCATGTTCATCAGCAACCTTGTCCAGATGGTGGGCAGTCTTGCCAACGGCCTTATCAGCATGGTCGCTGGGTTACTGGGCTTTATCCCGGTTGTGGGCAGCATCGTATACGCGCTTGCGTATATCGCATCGCTGCTTATCGTAATCGCGATTGCGCTCATCAGCCTCACGGCGCTCATGTTTGCTATGCTCAACATGGCGGACGAGGATAACGGTTACAGCCAGCTGATAATGAGCACCCTGCGCTTTATGTGGGGCGGTCGGCGCGACGTGGGGCCGGGTCTGGGTTTTCTTATGCTGATGGCCGTGGCGGCGCTGGCGGTATGCGCGGCGCTGTATGGCATTTTCTACGCTATAATGGGCGCGACAAGCGCGCTTATTGTAATACTTGTCATGCTTGCGCTGTTTGCGTGCGCGGCAATACCGCTGGCCTGCGCGTTCATCACGGTACTTTATATGAACGAGCACGAGCGCAACGGCGGGCGCACGTACATCTATACGCAGCATAACTGACGGGATTAATTTGTAGGGGGAAGGCATTTATGGATAACATGGAAAAGCAGGCGATAATCACCGTGCTGGGGCGCGATCGCGTGGGCATAATCGCGGCGGTGAGCGCGGAACTGGCCAAGGGCGACGTGAACATACTGGACATCACCCAGACCATTCTGGGCGACACGTTCACCATGGTAATGCTGGTGGACTACTCGGCCATGAAGATCGAGTTCAGCGCCATGAAGGACAATCTGGACAAGCTCAGCGAGCAGCTGGGCGTTGAAATACGTATGCAGCGCAAGACGATTTTTGACGCCATGCACAGAATTTAAGGAGATGCGACATGCTTAATACTGGTGAAATTCTTTCCACGGTATCCATGATACGCGAACAGAAGCTGGATATCCGCACGATAACTATGGGCATATCGCTGTACGATCTGATCTGCGACGATCCAAATCGCATGGCCGAGCGCGTATATGACCGCATCTGCCAGCGCGCGGGCAAGCTGGTAGGCGTGGGCCAGCAGATCGAAGCCGAACTCGGCATCCCGATAGTCAACAAGCGCGTCTCCGTGACCCCCATTTCGATGGTCAGCGCGTCCTGCGGCGATCCGCTGCCGATCATCCGCGCGATGGATAAGGCCGCCAAGGAAATCGGCGTAAACTTCATCGGCGGCTACTCCGCGCTGGTGCAGAAGGGCATGACCGCGGCTGACCGCCGCCTGATCGAGTCCATACCCGAGGCGCTGTCCACCACCGACTATGTATGCTCCAGCATCAACGTCGCCTCCACCAAGGCGGGTATCGATATGGACGCGGTTGCGCTGTGCGGTCAGGCGGTAAAGCTTGCCGCCGAGCGCAGCGCCGATCAGGGCGGTCTGGCGTGCGCCAAGCTGGTAATCTTCGCCAACGCCGTTGAGGACAACCCCTTCATGGCGGGCGCGTTCCACGGCCCGGGCGAGGGCGATTGCGTAATCAACGTGGGCGTAAGCGGCCCCGGCGTGGTGAAGCGCGCGCTGGAGCAGGTCAAGGGCCAGTCCTTTGACGTGGTGGCCGAGACCATCAAGCGCACCGCGTTCCAGATAACCCGCGTGGGTCAGCTGGTCGCGCAGGAAGCCGCCAGCCGTCTGGGCGTGCCGTTCGGCATAGTCGATCTGTCGCTGGCTCCCACTCCGTCTGTGGGCGACTCGGTCGCGCATATTCTGGAGGAGATGGGTCTGGAGCGCTGCGGCACTCACGGCACCACTGCGGCGCTGGCCATGCTTAACGACGCGGTTAAGAAGGGCGGCATAATGGCGTCCTCGCATGTCGGCGGCCTGTCGGGCGCGTTCATACCCGTGTCCGAGGACATCGGCATGATCGACGCGGCGGCGTGCGGCACTCTGACGCTGGAGAAGCTGGAGGCCATGACCTGCGTTTGCTCTGTGGGTCTGGACATGATCGCGATACCGGGCGATACCCCCGCCTCGACCATATCGGCGATAATCGCCGACGAGGCCGCCATCGGCATGATAAACAACAAGACCACCGCCGTGCGCGTAATCCCCGCGCCGGGCAAGAAGGTGGGCGACCGCGTGGAGTTCGGCGGTCTGCTGGGCTGGGCGCCGGTCATCCCGGTGCATTCGGAGTCGTCCGAGGCGTTCATAGCGCGCGGCGGCCGCATCCCCGCGCCTATCCACAGCCTGCGCAACTAGAGTGTGTCTCAAAAATTCCTTAATCCGCAATTTCGGCGTCTTTTGCGCCA
>USEE01000022.1 GCA_900553645.1 uncultured Eubacteriales bacterium | reverse complement strand
GGCGGCAGCCGCAACTTCCACAACGGCAGGGGCGGCACGTATGACTGCATCGCGCTGATGAGCTATTTTAAGGTATGCCGAAGCGTTACCAGCCTTAAAGAGATCGAGGAAATGGAGGGCGCGCTATTCCTGCCCGCGTTTAAGATACTGCATCGATTTGTGAACTGCAACAGGCCCTTCTGGAAGCACATGATGCAGCGCTCATTCATGACGGCCAAGTCGAAGTGCGACCAGTGGCATGATTACGAGATGCACGTCGCGCCGTTTGACAATGACAAGCCGATATATTACGAGTTCACCCACTGCCCAGTCGCGGAATTTGCGCAAAAGCACGATATGCTTGAGGTCATGCCCGCGCTGTGCAACCCGGACTACACCGCCATGGAACTGATTCACGCAAAGCTGGTACGCACGCATACCTGCTCCAACGGTACAAAGTGCGACTACACGATATGCGGCGACTGCGACGAGTACGCCAAGGCGCATCCTGAATATGTGGACGCTCAGGGTTATCGGCGCAATGACTGAGGCTGCTTTATTCAGTCAGGCATGTGCCGTTTGTTTGCTGTAAACAGTCTTGTTGGAAAGCTTTATTTGTTCATCCGACTATAAATCTGAGTAGAACGCTTTGTCCTCGCCGCTTGCCTTAAAATATTCAGGCCGCAGGCGGGGCAATCTGCATTCGGATATAGTCCGCACAGTTCAATAACTATACAGCTCCGCTCAACGGCAAGCCCGAAACGCACAGCGCCCCGCCCGCCACCTGAAACATGTTCAGACAGCGGACGGGGCGCTTATATATTTGCGTTTAACGGGCTATCATCAGCGCAGTTCTGCACCGAACTTATGCTTGCAATTGCCCATGACCTTCTTCATCGCGGAGTTGATCTCGTCGTCAACCAGCGTATGATCGGCCGCGCGCATCGTAAGCGAAAAGGCGACGGACTTTTTGCCCATGCCCAGCTGTATGCCGCGGTACACGTCGAACACGGCCACGTCCTCGCAGATCTTGCCAGCGGCGTGCTTGATTTCGTCGATTATGTCGCCCACGGGCTGGCTTTCGTCCATCACCAGCGCCAGGTCGCGGCTTACCGCCGGGAACTTCGGTATGGGCTTTGGCGCTTCTATGGGCGGCTCGCACTCGTCCAGCGTACCCAAATCGATTTCAGCGATGTACACGCGCTTGCCCGCCATATCGAACGCGGCGGCCACGTCGGGATGAATCTCGCCCAACTGGCCCAGCGACTTGCCGTTCACACTTACGCGCGCCTTGCGGCCCGGATGGAAGTAGCCGTCGCCGTCGGGCGCATACTTGCCGGTTTCATTGAAGTGCGTCAGCAGCGAATCCACTATGGCCTTGAGCCGATAGAAATCCGCGTCGTCGCCGTACATGCCGATCTCCAGCGTGTTCAGCTCGTTAGGCAGATTAGCCAGCTTGCCGTCGGGAGTCTGGGCCATCTCGGAAGTCTTTTCAAAGCGCATGGCAGTCTCAAACATAAGCGCGCTGGGATTGCCGTGATTGAGGTTATAGCTCAGCGTCTGCAGCATGGACGGCGTGAGCGTGGTGCGCATGACGGAGGTATCCTCGCCCAGGGGATTGAGCAGGCGCACCGGGTTCAGGCGCGCGTCGTCCGCGGCAAGGCCCAGCTTCTCTATGTCGTGCGGGCTTACGAAAGAGTAAGTCTCGATCTCATACGCGCCCTCGGCCAGCAGCGCCTCGCGCGCACGATCCACGACGATATGCGCGTGGTTCTTGCCGCCGCGCGTGGTTACTCCGGTCATCAACGTGGACGTGATGTTGTCGTAACCGTACAGACGCAGTACTTCCTCGGACACATCGGCATAGCTTTCCATATCCATGCGATAGCGCGGCACATGGCATACCAGATTGTCGCCGTCACGTTCGGTGTGCATGTCCAGACCGTCCAATATCTCGACCATCTTTTCGGCGGGCACTTCGATGCCGATGTGCTGCTGAATGCGCTTGATCGAGGCGGTGATTACCTTTTCCGTCTCGGGATTGGGATAAATGTCCACGATGCCGGGGGCCACGTCGCCCGCGTCCAACATGTTAACCAATTCGCACGCACGCTTCATCGCGTCCATGGTCATGGCGGGGCATACGCCGCGCTCGTAATGGCCGGATGCATCGGTGCGCATACCCAGCTTGCGGCTGGTCAGGCGTATGCAGGTGCGGTCGAACGCCGCGCACTCGAACAGCACGTCGTGCGTGCCCTCGGTGATTTCGGACTCCTCGCCGCCCATTATGCCCGCAAGGCCGGTGGCCTGCTGACCGTCGGCGATTACCAGCATACTCTCGTCCAGCTCGCGATCCTTGCCGTCCAGGGTTTTGAGTATCTCGCCGGGCTGAGCGCGGCGCACTATGATCTTGCCGTCGCGCACCTTGCTCATATCGAAGGCGTGCATCGGGTTGCCGGTTTCGATCATTACGAAGTTGGTTATATCGACTATGTTATTGATGGGGCGCATACCGGCGGCGTACAAGTAGTCGCGCAGCCACTTGGGTGACTGGCCGATGCGCACGTTGCGGATGAGCTTGCCGATATAGCGCGGGCACAGGTCGCTGTCCTGCACCTCAATGCTTACGCTGTCGGACATGGGAGCGACGTTGGCTTCCTTTACCTCCAGTTTGGGCGCTTTATACTGAGTGCCCAGCACGGCGGCGGTTTCGCGCGCCATGCCCCATATGCTCAGGCAGTCGGGACGGTTGGCCAGCACTTCAAAGTCCATAACGTCGTCGCCCAGGCCGAATACTTCCTTTACATCGGTGCCGGGCTTAACGTCCTCAAATATCTCGATTATACCCTCGTCGCCGATGTTGGGATAGAGCGAATTGGGCACGTCCAGCTCAGGGCCGGAACACAGCATACCGTTGGACACTTCGCCGCGCAGCTTGCCCTTCTTAATCTTGCCGCCGGGCAGCTCCGCACCGTCCAGCGCCGCCGCCACACGCATACCCGCGTGTACGTTGGGCGCGCCGCACACTATCTGTATGGGCTCGCTTTCGCCCACATCCACCATGCAGATGTGCAGGTGGTCTGAATTGGGGTGCATTACGCAGCTGACCACATAGCCAACCACGACCTTGGAAAACTGGCTGCCGGTGGTCGAGGTGCCCTCGACGCCGTTGCCCGCCATAATCATGCGGCGCGCGTATTCTTCGGTAGGTATATTTATATCAACGTATTCTTTTAGCCATTTGAACGGTGCTAACATGTGCGCTACCTCCTATTTGAACTGGCTGAGCAGCCGCAGGTCGTTTTCGTACAGGCAGCGCATGTCGGGCAGCTTGTACTTGAGTATCGCAATGCGCTCTATGCCCATGCCGAACGCAAAGCCGGTGTACTTGTTGGAATCGATGCCGCACATATCCAGCACTTTGGGGTTGACCATGCCCGCGCCCAGTATCTCCAGCCAGCCGGTGCCCTTGCAGATGCGGCAGCCCTTTCCGCCGCAGTTGACGCAGCTCACGTCAACCTCGGCCGACGGCTCGGTGAACGGGAAGAAGGACGGGCGGAAGCGCGTGGACACATGCTCGCCGAACATTGACTTGGCAAAGGCGTCCAGCGTGCCCTTGAGGTCGCTCATGCGGATGCCCTTGTCGACCACGAGGCCTTCCATCTGATGGAACACGGGCGAATGCGACGCGTCGGCTTCGTCGGCGCGGTACACGCGGCCGGGGCACACAATGCGTATTGGCGGCTTGCGCGTAGTCATAATGCGCGCCTGCACGGGCGACGTATGCGTGCGCAGCAGCACGTTATCGGATATATAGAATGTATCCTGCGCGTCGCGCGCGGGATGGTTCTTGGGCAGGTTCATCAGCTCGAAGTTGTAGTGATCCAGCTCGATTTCGGGGCCCTGCACAACCTCGAAGCCCATACCTGTGAATATATCCAGCAGCGCGTTTTCGGCCTGAGATATGGGATGCAGCGCGCCCATCTGGCGGGTTTTGCCGGGCAGGGTTACGTCGATGGCCTCTTCCTTCAGGCGAGCCTGCTTTTCGGCGTCGGCGATGCGCGCCGCCTGCTCGTCCAGGGCGGTCTCTATCTTTTCACGCACGCTGTTGACCAGCTGGCCCATGGCGGGGCGCTCCTCGGGCGAGAGCTTGCCCATGCCGCGCAGCAGGCCGGTCAGTTCGCCCTTTTTGCCCAGTATGCGCACGCGCAGCGATTCCAGCTCCTGCGTGGACTTGAGTTCTTTCTGAGCGTCAAGCGCTTCTTGCAATATCTTTTGCAGTTGTTCGCGCACTTTACGATCATCCTTTCCGTATATAACTAATCTTTTTGCAATGTACCCGCGCGCGGGCGGCGATTTAAGCGGCATCAAAAAAGCTCCCGCCCCGATTTTACAAGGGGCGAGAGCCATTACTCACGCTGTACCACCCAAAGATTCGTCAGGCAAACGCCTAACCTCTCACGCGCGTAACGGGCGTGACTCCGGGCGAACCTACCGGCGATATGCCATCAGCCCGCCGACTCCGAAGTGAACTTCCCATGACTGCCATTGTCAACGCGCTTTCAGCCGATGGCGCATCTCTCTTTGGGCATGGACTGCACAGTACTCTCTTCATCATTGCCGTTGCGGAGTATTATACACTTTAAGGCAGTTTTTTGCAAGCGGTATTGCATTAATTTTACGCGCGTTACTTCACCGCGCCGAAGGTCAGGCGCACCACCGAGCAGGGCGGCAGTTCAAAGCGAACCTCGCTGCCGGAGGCGGTCTTTTCCCACTCCACCGCGTCAAACTCGGTGCTTTCCACCTTGGTGGGCACTTCAAACGTATTGTGATCGCCCATCGCACCGGTCAGGAGCTTGCCCTCATACAGCATCATGTCGCCCTGATCGATCAGCATCTCTATGGGCATTGCCTTGTCAAGCGCCATATTGCACAAGGTCACGTTCAGGTGGCCCTCCGAGTCAACAGACGCCGATTCGGACACTTCGGGGAATTCAAAGCCGTTGGGGGCCTTGCGCGTGCCGGTCGCGATTGTGCTCTGGACGAGCTGTGCGCCCTGATGCACCGAGTACATGTCGAATACATGGTAGGTGGGCGTTAGTATCATGCGCTCGCCGTCGGTGAGGGCTACTGCCTGAAGCACGTTGATTAGCTGAGCGATGTTGGCCATGTGTACGCGCTCGGCGTGCTTGTTGAAGCAGTTAAGCGTAAGGCCAGCCAGCATGGCGTCGCGCATGGTGTTCTGCTGATACAAAAAGCCCGGATTGGTGCCCGGCTCAACGTCGAACCAAGTGCCCCACTCGTCCACGATCAGACCCACGCGGTGCTCGGGGTCATACCTGTCCATTATCGCGGAATGTTTCTTCAGCAGCTCCTCGATGAAATATCCCTTACCCATCGTGTCGTAGTAAGCGTCCGCATCGAAGCCGGTCGCGGGGCCTTTGTGCTGCCAGTCGGGGCCGATGGTGGTGTAGTAGTGCAGCGACAGGCCGTCCATCATGCGGCCCGCGCGGCGCATCAGCGTTTCGGTCCATTCATAGTTGGGCGCTTCCGGGCTGGTGCCGGGGCCGCACGCGATTTTGTACAGGCGATTATCGCCGTAGTTGTTAAGGTAGGTCTGATAGCGGCGGTATTCGTCGGCGTAGTAGTCGGCGGTCATGTTGCCGCCGCAGCCCCAGTTCTCATTGCCCACGCCGAAGTACTTGACGTGCCACGGGCTTTGCTGGCCGTTTGCCTTGCGCAGGTCGCTCATGGGCGACTGGCCGTCTGAGGTCATGTACTCGACCCACTCGCTCATCTCCTGCACGGTGCCGCTGCCCATATTGCCGTTTATGTACGGCTCGCAGCCCACCTGGCGGCACAGCTCCATGAACTCGTGCGTGCCGAAGGAGTTGTCCTCGACCACGCCGCCCCAGTTTGTGTTTACGATATGCTTGCGCCCGGCCTTGTCGCCCACGCCGTCGCGCCAGTGATACGTATCCGCAAAGCACCCGCCCGGCCAGCGCAGTACCGGCAGCTTCATCTTTTTAAGCGCCGATACGATGTCGGTGCGCATACCGTTTACGTTGGGTATTGGCGAATTTTCGCCCACATACACGCCCTCGTATATGCAGCGGCCCAGATGCTCGGAAAAGTTGCCGTATACCTCGGGATGAATATCCGCGCGATGGATGTAAGGCTGTACCACGTACCTCATAATTATCGCTCTCCCATCGAATAAATTTCGTGATATGGTTGACAAGTACACGTTCATCTTTATCTGAAATGATAATATCATCGCGCGCCGGGTTTGTCAATGCCCCGCGCGCAATTTCATTTGCCAATATACAGGCAGTGTTGCACGATGCGGCCTTAGATGATATAATAAAGCATGAGCTAAACAAAAGGAGCGTTATTGCAATACATGCTTGAAGTAAACGACAGCGAACAGCTGATAAAACTATGCAAGGCGCTGTCCAGCCCGGCGCGGCTGAAGATAGTGCAGCTGCTTTACGACCATCAGGGCATGAACCTGAACGAGCTGGCCATGCGGCTAAACGTAACCAATTCCGCAATGACCGCCCACATTCGCCTGATGGAGGAGGCGGGCATAATATTTATAGAAACCACGTCGGGCAAGCGCGGCATACAAAAGCGCTGCCGCCTGCGCGAGAGCAAGTTTCTTATAAACCTTCTGCACGAACAGCAGCTCCGCAACACTTATGACGCCGAGATACCCATCGGCAGTTACATCGCGTACGAGGCCGTGCCCACCTGCGGCATAGCGACCGCCGAGCGCATCGTGGGCAACTTCGACGATCCGCGCGTGTTCGCCGACCCGGAGCGGCTGTACGCGGCGATAATATGGTTCAGCGCGGGCTATCTGGAATACCGCCTGCCCAACTACATGCACCCGTCGCAGCGATTGGTCGAGCTGCAGCTCACTCAGGAGCTGGCGAGCGAGGCCAAGGGCTTTAACGAGGACTGGCCCAGCGACATATACTTTGCGATAAACGGCGTGGAGCTGGGGCACTGGACAAGTCCGGGCGATTTCGGGCTGAAGCGCGGCATACACACGCCAGATTGGTGGGTATACGGGCTTAACCAGTACGGACTGCTGAAGCCTTTGGTCATCAACCGGCAGGGTACATTTATAGACGGCAACCGCATCGGCGAATACACGCTGGACGATCTTTACATAGAGTCAGGCAGCGAAATCAGGTATCGCATAAGCGCGCCGCAGACGGCCGAGCACGCGCGCGGGCTGACGCTGTACGGACGCGGATTCGGCAATTACAATCATGGCATAAAGATGCGCATGGTCTTTGAGAACATCGAAGGACGTGATACGTAATGTATGTATACAACGGCAGCGAGATTCTCTGCCGCAAGTGCATTGAAGAAGACATTCCCGAGGCGCAGCTGGCCAAATATCTGGACGAATATGTGGAGCAGCTTCCCGCGGACATACGCGTAAGCGCGGCCGAGTTTAACCGCAGGCTTGCGATATGCGCCGGGTGCGAGCACCTGCTGAAATACACCTGTCGACTGTGCGGCTGCTATGCGCAGGTGCGCGCAGCCAAGCGCATGAACCGCTGCCCGGTGCCGTATGCGCCAAAGTGGGATGTGTGTCAGGAGGATGCGGATATTGATGGGCAGGTATAAGCCGTTTGCACCTCTCCTTCCAATTACGGGTGATTCCGAAGCGTCCTTTGCTCAGCCTTAAATTCCAACTTAAAGACATAAAAAGCGCGCCGTCAAACCCACATTCGGCATGAGTTTGGCGGCGCGCCGTATTTAATAAGCAATCGCTTATTCGTCCTCGTCTTCTTCGCTCTCGACCATCTTCAGGTACTTTTCAAACAGGGTTTCCATCAGATTTTCGTCATCGATGGTGACGTATACATCCTCGCCTTTGTCGTCGGTGTCAACCTTCAGTATGACGACCTCGTCCTCATCTACGCCGTCGATTTCTTCAGCCGGTGTGAGCAGTATGTATTCTGCACCCTCGTGCTCCAGCGCCATCAGGAACTCGAACTTTACGTTTTTGCCCTCGTCATCCACCAGTTCGACAATATTGTCGAACTCCATGTTGCCATCATACTTGTCATCCATTATATGAAATACCTCGCTCCCTGTATATCTGTACGGTTCCTTCTTCCAGCCGCCGCTGTCCAGAAAGCTCTGGAGAATCAGCGTGGCCGCCACGCGGTCTATGTACTGCTTGCGTTTATCGCGGCGCATACCGCTTTCTATCAGCGCGCCGCGGGCTATCGCCGTGGTCATGCGCTCGTCGTAAAAACGCACCTGCCAGCCGCGCGCGGTAAGATGCTCGGAAAACTCACGCGTAATGCGCGCCTGCATACCTTCCTCGCCGCTAAGCGTACTGGGCAGACCCAGCAGCAGCCGATCGGTATTATACGCTGCGAGGAAGCCGGCAATTTTATCCAAGTCATTGCTTAGCGACGTGCGATGGATGGTATCCACGCTTTGCGCCGTTATGCCCAGCGGATCGCTGACCGCGACGCCGATGCGCCTTTCCCCCACGTCCAGCGCCAGCACGCGCTTTTTCTCCTCCACTTGAGCAGCACACCCCTTGCATGATTATTATATCCTTTAACTATGAAGCCAATATGACGTTACAGTGCATTTACCATACTTTTAACAGATGAATCGGAAAGCATCTTATTTCGGGTTTAAGCAAAGGCTTTTACTCCCTACAAAGCCGCGCATTCCGCCTCGCCCATTTACAGTTAAGGCATATCCAAATCGCTTTTTAAGCCTAGAGTGTGTCTCAAGCGGAACAATCCGCAGACCCAAGTGGATTTTGCGTCAGTTCAAGGAATAAATCCGAAGGCTTAGCAGCGCTAAGTCGAGCCTTGTGACGCAGAAATGGCGCAGCGACGCCCGAAATTGCAGATTAAGGAATTTTTGAGACACACTCTAACAAACCTTTATGCAGAACTCCGGGCACACGCCCGCGCAGTAGCCGCACAGCACGCATTTGCTTTTGTCGACGTGCGATTTACCGTTTACAAGGCTCAGCGCCCCCTGGCTGCAGCGCTTGACGCATCGGCCGCAGCCCTCGCACCAGTCGTCGATCAGCAGTCGGCGCTCGCTCTTGGCGATGCGGCGCACAACGTCCTGCGCGGGTTTAAGTCCATTAAACAGCGCCACGTTGCAATCGATCTCGTCCTCGCTCTGCATACCCACGGCGACCGACGATATGCCGGGCAGGCTGAGCGCGTAGGCTATCGCCTCTTCGCGGCGGCTGAGCAGATTGCCTCCGCCTAATGCCTTCATCGCATAAAGGCCTATGCCCGCGTCTGCCGCGCGCACTATCTCGCGCTCCATGTCCTCGCGCGTGCCGCCCTGTATGCCCAGACCCGCGATGTTGATAAGCGGGAATATCACGTCTATGCCGCCGAAGTACACCGCCGCGTGCACGCACTCCACATGGTGAGTGGATACGCCCACCGCACCGATGCGCCCCTTTACCTTCTGTTCGTTAAGGTAGTCCAGCGCCTCGCGGTGGCCGCGCAGTGTGTGTATGTCCTCCTGCTCGTGCAGCTCGAATATGTCTATATAGTCGCGCCCCAGACCGCGCATCGCGTTTTCAAACGACTCTGCGGCGGTTTTGCGGTCATAACAATAGGCTTTGGCGGCGACCTTTATCGAGGGCGCGCGCGCCAAAGCCGGTTTGATATGCGCATAGTTGCGATAATATTCAGCTGTATCGACAAAGTCCACGCCGCGCTCGTATGCGTAGAGTATCAGCTCCGCGCCGCGTTCGGGCGGCATATCGCATTGCAGCGGGCTCATCGTCAGCGCGCCGAAGCAAAGCCGGGATACCTCAATGCCGGTTTTGCCCAGTACCGCGCGACCCAGCTTAACGTCTCGGCTCATTATTTCTCACGTAGAAGCGCACGAGTTCTTCCAATATCTCGTCGCGTTCCAGCCGCTTTATCATCGAGCGGGCGTTATTATAGCTGGTTATATAAGTAGGATCGCCCGATATAATATATCCGACTATCTGAGTAATCGGATCATAGCCCTTGGCCTTCAGCGCGGCATATACGCTCATAATAATGCTCTTGGCGTCGGGTATGTCGGTATTCCGGATACCCAGCTGCATCGTCTCGCCAAACTTCTCGCTCATATTCGCTCGCCTCCCTTGGAATCGGCAGATTCAGCATTTACGATATATATCCATTATATGCCCTGCGCGGCGCTGATGTCAAGGGGAACACGGCCGTCAGGTACCACTATGCTCCACTTTTTTTCTCATTTAAGGCACTTTCGGGTACATATTTTGCCATTCGGGGCCTTACTTTGGCGAATACGCGCCGCCCGCGGGCACTATTTCGCACACTTTAAGCACGTCACCGCGCACATGAAAGCGCACGTCCATTCCCGCAAACTCCACGCCGTAGCGCCGCTCGGGATCGTCCTCGTAGCCGGGGCGCGGATCCTGGCTTAATATGCCGATAAGCGCTTCCCGCTTGTTTTCGGGCACCTTTTCGATAAGGCCGGGCGCGAATTCGACGCTGAGCGCGTGCTCCTGAGTGCGGCTGCTGAAGCCCTTGCTGGCCTCGGGATGGCAGTCGGCTATCGGCACATACGGCTTAATGTCATATATGGGCGTGCCGTCCATCATGTCTATGCCACCCACGATCAGCACCGGGCCGCACGGCACGTCGTAATCGATGCGCACAAGCCGCACGCACGACAGCCCCAGATTGTTGGGTCGAAACGGCGAGCGCGTCGCGAACACGCCCATGCGGGTATTGCCGCCCAGCCGCGGCGGGCGCACAGTGGCCGACCAGCGTCCGGTATGCGCGTGCGAAAAGTCCCATATCAGCCAGATATGCGTAAAATCCTCCAGCCCGCGCAATGCCTCGGCCTGTCTGTATTCGGGTTCCAGCACGATTTCGCCGGTCAGGCCTTCCACAAGGCCGCTTTGACGCGGCAGTCCGAACTTGGTGGGCAGGTCGGTATGAATGTATGCGATTGGTTTTATCTCCACCGCGCGTCACCTCCGAAGAACTTATATAAGATTAAGCGGCGGGCACACGCTGCGCCCGCCGCGATTCAGACTTTGGATTTATTTCAAAGCACGGCTTTTTAGAGTGTATCTCAAAAAGGGAAATCCGCAAGTTCGAGTGGATTTTTCGTCAGTTCAAGGAAGAAATCCGAAGG
>USEE01000021.1 GCA_900553645.1 uncultured Eubacteriales bacterium | reverse complement strand
GTATACGGCAGCTTTTCAGGTAATCAGCAGGCGTTGTATGCAAAAACGTCTGAAAAACGCGGTAGCAGTCCCGCTCGCTCACATATGCCGCGTCGGCTATGTCGGATATTTTTATACGCTCCGAGTAATGCTTCTGAACGAACACCATCATCTGCTTGATCTTTATGCTGGTCGCATACGTGTCGGAACGCTCCTCGGGCATAAGCCCCAGCAAGTCCACCCATATGTCCTCCAGCGTTTCTCGCAGTTTAAGTTCGTATCTGAAATCACTCGTGTCGATCTTGAACGACTCGCGTATTTTGCTGAGCGTGCCCGCGTGGGCGGGGTTGTCTGGCATCAGCGGGATTACTTCCAGCCCGGGCGCGTTTATTATGGGTGCAATATACTTCTGCGCAATCCGGCCGTCGGGCTGGCCGCCTATGAACGACGCGTCGAATATGTGCAGCCGCTGCACCGTCGTTTCGCCCAATTTGCGCGGTATATGCAGCACGTCGGCGTTTATAAGCCCGCCCGAGCCTTCGGGAAAGCGCACGCAACCGCCCGGCGTCTCGTATTCTATAGCGCCGCGCTCCATATAGAACAGTTCTACCGCCCTGTGCCAGTGCCACGGCACATTGTCAAAATGCGCGCACGAGTTTATATACGGAAAGTCCGCGCTGTAACCCGGCAGTATTTCCTCGTTAGTGTCCGGCTTGAGCTGCATTTTAAGCATATCCTCCTGAATATAATAAACGACACCCGCACGGAGCATAATCCGCGCGGGTGTCGGCGCCATTACGGTATTACGCCTTGACCTTATAAACCTCGCGGTCGCGCACAACGCAGCCCGCCGGTATGCCCGCGCGCAAAAGCGCCGCGCACTGGCCGCAGGTTATGCACACCTTTTTAGCATCCAGTCCGCCGTTTTTAATAACGTCGTTGGGGAAATCCGGATACGCAAACGCCATGCGGCCAAAGCCCGCCATGGCGCAGTGTCCGCCCGAAATCATGCCTGCGGCAAGATTGGGGCTGAACTGGCGCAGATAGCTGTACGCCGAACCGATCACCGGCACCTCGGGTATGGCTTCCTGAATGGTCTTTACGCACTCCATCATGCGTCCCTCGCCAAACAGCGGATGCTCGTCCGGTATGTACGCGCCGTTATCGTAGGGGCGGTTGACGTGCGGGTTCTTGTAGGGGTTGCCGATAGTGATGTCGAGCAGCTTAAAGTTATGCTCGTCGCGCAGTATGCGCGCAAGCTCAACGCCCTCGTCCAGCCACGGCTTTAGCCCGGTCTCCGCGCGCACGCCAAAGCCATAGGGATACTCGAATCCATCGTATACGTTCAGGCGGCTGGTGATAAAGAACTTATCGCCCTTGACCTCCGCCTGAGCCGCCTTGATCGCGTTGCGGTAGAAGCGCGTGCGGTTTTCAAAGCTGCCGCCGTACTCGCCCTCGCGGGTGAAGGCGCTGAGCAGTTCGCACGCCAGATACCTGTGACAGCACTTAACGTCCATGCCGTCGAAGCCCGCCTCCTGAGCCAGCTTACAGGCCGGGCCGAACAGCGATTCGTAATGGCGCAGCTGGTCGTCGGTAAGTATGCGGCTCTTGTCTATGGGCTGGTCGCCCTCGAATATGGGGTTATTATACGCGATCAGAGGCTCGGGATAGCCGTGAGGCTTGCTGTAGCGGCCCGAATTGGTGCACTGCATTATTATCATCGGCTCAAATCCGTTTTCCTTCAGGCCGATTTCCTTCATCTGCTCCACAAGGCGCTTAAAGTCGTCCACGTTTTCGGGCGTGATGCGCAGCTGATGCGCGCTGGCGCGAACCTCGGGCGCGGTCGCCACGGCCTCGAACCAGATCAGCGCCGCGCCGCCCTTGGCAAAGCGATGATAGCGGCGTATGGTCAGCTCACCCGGGCGGCCGTCCTCGGTGCCGTCGGTGCCCTCCATGGGCTGAAGCGCGAATCTGTTAGGCAGCTTGCGGCCGTTTATCTCAACCGGCGTGGACAATACCGATATGTCGTCGCTCAGCGGCAGCCACGCGCCCACTTCAACGGCGCGCGCGCGAATATCGTCCAGTGACTTATAACAGAACTTCTGATGCTGCATATATTTCACCCCATACGTTTTGTTTTATAGTATCATACACCTTTTAGCAATAAAAGTCCACTTATGCGGTTTGAATATTGTTGCCAATGTAAAACCGGCGATTCAGTTTTCATCGACCAGTTCTTTCCAGCCGCTTACATAGCGATCGGCGAGCCGCCTTATTTCGGGCAGGTTGGCCTGCGCCGTTGGGTCTGCTATCGCCCATACGCCCAGCCCCGCGCGCTTGGCTGTGCGCATGGAGTACAGCGCGTCCTCGTACATAACGCAGTCCTCCGGCTTAAACCCAAACTTTTTGCATAGCAGCGGGTAGTACTCGTCCGAGCCCTTGCCCATGCCCAGCTCGTCGCGGCAGACCATGTATTCGCGCCCGCCGCTGTAAAAGTACCTAAGTATGCCCAGCTTTTCCAGCAGTGGTATTACTACCGGCCGCCACGTCGCGGTGGCAAGCGCGCAAACGACGCCCTGCGCGCGCATCTTTTCCAGATATTCGGCGGCGTAGGGCTTTAGCCCCACGTCGCGCCGGTAATGCTCGAACATTATGGAATTGACCGTATCGTTGTATTCTTCCTCGGTATAGGGAAATTCGTAATACTGCCTGAACAGTTCGGGCGCATCGCGCACCGACATAAGGTACGCCCTGTCGCACAGCTCCCTGGGCGGTTCGATGCCCTTTGTGCGCAGAAACTCCAGCGACACAGTGCGCCAGTAGTACATAGAATCAACCAGCGTGCCGTCCATATCGAATATTGCCGCTTTCATATCAGCATTGCTCCTTCGTATCCGTATCATTCGCCGGCCAGCTGCGCGGCGAGCTTGCGCGACTGATCTTCCATAATCAGCGCGTCGATTATTTCGTCCAGATCGCCGTTCATGACCTCATTAATTCGGTATAGCGTCAGGTTTATGCGGTGATCGGTCACGCGCCCCTGCGGGAAGTTATACGTGCGTATGCGCTCCGATCGGTCGCCGGTGCCGATTTGGGAGCGGCGCTTGTCGGAATACTGCGCGTCGCGCTCCTCGCGCATCATCTCGTACAGGCGGCTGCGCAGTACGCGCATGGCCTTTTCGCGGTTCTGTATCTGGCTGCGCTCGTCCTGCGACGTGACGACCAGGCCGGTGGGCAGGTGCGTTATGCGCACGGCGGAGTCGGTACGGTTAACGTGCTGACCGCCCGCGCCCGACGCGCGGTACGTGTCTATGCGCAGATCGTTCTGGTTGATCTCAAGATCGACGTCCTCGACCTCGGGCAGCACGGCCACGGTCGCGGTTGAGGTATGTATGCGTCCCGACGATTCGGTCACTGGCACGCGCTGAACGCGGTGTACGCCGCTTTCGTACTTGAGCCGCGCGAACGCGCCCTGACCCTGAATCAGCATCACGGCTTCCTTTATGCCGCCCAGCTCGGTTTCGCCGTCCTGCGTCATTTCGACCTTCCAGCCTTTGGAGTCGGCGTAATGCTGATACATGCGCACCAGCTCGTAGCCGAACAGCCCCGCCTCGTCGCCGCCCGCGCCCGCGCGCACCTCCAGCACGACGTTGCGGAAGTCATCCGGGTCTTTAGGCAGAAGCAGCAGCTTCAGCGCGTGTTCGCACTCGGGCAGGCGCGATTCTATATCGGCGATCTCCTCGCGCGCCATATCGGCCATGTCGGGCTCGTCCAGCAGCTCCTTTGCCGATTCCAGTTCGCTTATCAGCCGCTTATACTCGCCCGCGCGCTCGTGTACGGCGGCCAGTTCGCTGTGCTCGCGCATTAGCTTGCGCCACAGCGGCATGTCGGCAATCACGTCGGGCTGAGATATTTGCACGCTCAGCTCCTCATACCTGTTCTCCAGCCGTTCCGCCTGACTCAGCCAGGCGGGCATATCGGTATTGGCCATACAATTCCTCCCGCAGTATTATGCCGGTCTGCGCGCGCACACGATGCGCTCTGCGCCGTTTATGTCGCGGCAAATCTCGATTTTTTCAAAGTCAGGTTCAAGCAGCGCGCTCACGTCCCCCGCCTGAGCCGCGCCCACCTCAAACACAATGCGCCCGCCGGGTTTAAGCGCGCCCGGCGCGGCGGCGATTATCCTGCGATAAAAGTCCAGCCCGTCCGCGCCGCCGAACAGCGCCAGGGCGGGTTCGCGCCTTACCTCGCTTTGAAGGTTCTCCATATCCTCCGCAGTGAGGTAAGGCGGGTTGCTGACTATCATATCGAACCGCCGCCCCTGAACATCCGCGAGCAGATCGCTTTTAATAAACTCGACCCGCGCGTGCAGGTGAAACGCGTTCTCGCGCGCCAGCGCCAGCGCGTCGGACGATATGTCGACCGCCGTTACGCGCGCGTCGTACCTTTTAAGCGCAATCGAAATCGCAATCGCGCCCGTGCCCGTGCCTATGTCCAGTACGTCGGGCGCGTGTACGCCGCGCAGCATGTCCAGCGCCTTTAGGCACACTTCCTCGGTTTCGGGCCGGGGTATCAGCGCGCGCGGATCCACCCTGAACGACCAATCCAGAAACGGCTGATCGCCCAGTATGTATTGCAGCGGTTCGCCCGCCTCGCGCCGCGCAAGCATCGCGTTAAAGCGCGCAAGCTTCTCATTATCGGACGCGGACGCAAACCGCAGGCCCGACGGCTTTATACCTAAACATTCGCACATCAGCCAGCGCACGTCGACCTCCGCGTCGATGTCGCCCGCCGCGTCCAGCCGCGCCTCGGCCGCGCGCATAATTTCGTTAAGCGTCATATGTTCTCCGCTTCCCCCGCGCCGTGCGGGCAAAATTAGGGGCGGCATGGCGGCGCGTTATGGCCGGATGTCGCCCGGGATTTTATTAAGTACGTCAGCCCGCGGCCTTTTCGGCCTTGCGCTTTTCGCTTTCGAGCACGTACTGTTCCTTTATGCAGTCGTCGGTATTGAGCGCGCACTTGAGCGACTCAATCGCGACCTGACACATATCTTCGTCCGGCTCGGCGGTGGTCAGCTTTTGCAGCATCATGCCGGGCCACTTGAGCGCGCGCACGATAGGATGCTCGTCGTTAGCATGAGCCAGCCCTTTAAGCACCTCATAAGATATGCCCGCGACCAAGGGCAAAAGCAGCAGCCTTGACAGCACGCGTGAGAGCGCGCCGCCGTCGTTGGTGCCGAAGAATATGAACACGATTATGCTTATCAGGAACACAAATACGAGGAAGCTGGTGCCGCAGCGCGGATGCAGGCGCGACTGCTTCTTGACGTTTTCGACGGTCAGTTCCAGACCGTTCTCCAGACAGTGAATGCTCTTATGCTCCGCGCCGTGGTACATGAACGTGCGCTTGATTTCCTTGACATTGCGCACAAGCAGTATGTAGCCGATGAACATCGCGATTCGGATAATGCCGCCGACCAGATTCAGAAACAGCTTCTGCCCACCCGACAGCACCGCGTCGGCCACGCCGCCGGTCATGCCGTGGCGAATCCACGACTCAATAAGTGTAGGCAGTACGAAGAACAGTCCGATCGACATCGCCAGCGCCAGCACAACCGCCGCGCCCATCATTACGTCCTCGGCGCTCTTGCCCAGACGTTTGGCCATCTTCTTTTCAAACTCGCTGGGCTCCTCGACCTCCATGCCGGCCATTTCGGCAGACTCGGTAAGCGTCTGTATACCCAGCACCATCATCATAAAGAAGTTGACCACGCCGCGGATTATGGGCCATCCCAGGAATTTATATTTTTTAGCCAGCTGCTTGTTGGGCTTTACGCGCACGACGATCTTGCCGCTTTCCTGCCGCACGGCCACGGCCGTGCGTTCGGGCGAGCGCATCATTACGCCCTCCATTACCGCCTGACCGCCCACGTCGTACTTGGGGCAGACGACGCCGCTGTTTTTCGCCATAGTGATTCCTCCCAAGGTAATATGTAGGCAACGCGCATACCGATTTGCGATACGCGCTGTTTCCTCGCTTATATTATAACCTACAATTGTGGCAAAAAACCGCATATGTGAAAGCGCTGACGCCGGATTTATGCAAAATGCGCGTAAATGAAAAACAGACCGGGCGTTGCCCCGATCTGTATTTCGCAAAAATCACATGCCTCATTAAAAGCGCATGACGCACCGGAGCAGCCGCAGGCTGCGCCGCAATTACATGCCGTAGCGCTTCTTGAAGCGATCAACACGTCCGCCGGTGTCTACCAGCTTCTGCTTGCCAGTAAAGAACGGATGGCACTTGGAGCAGATATCGACGCGCAGTTCCTTCTTCGTCGAGCCGGTCTCAAAAGTCTCGCCGCATACGCAACGGACGATCGCCTTGCCGTACTTAGGATGTATGCCCTCTTTCACGGATCTCACCTCACATTTAAATACGCCGCAGGGCGTATAGCATCGCAGCAAACCGCAAGCATTATTATACCACAGCTTGATTGCGTTTGCAACTCAAATTTGTATTTTCACAATTAATTAGCCTTACGGAATATATTTCAGGTATATTCCGGCGCACCGGGCGTTACTTACCGATGGTATAGCCTTCCTTTTTCCATGCGGCAACGCCTTCTTTTAAGCGCTTGAAGAACTCATCGTTGTTAGGCGTCTTGGACAGCATACCGATGAGCTGTTCGGCGGCCTCCTGATTGTTGCCGCCCGAGAGTATGCGGCGCATGTTGTACGTCGCCTCCAGCTCCTTCTGGCTCAGCAGCAGATCGTCGCGGCGCGTGCCGGACTTGTTGAGGTCGATGGCCGGGAATATCCGCTTTTCGGACAGCTTGCGGTCAAGGTGGATTTCCATATTGCCGGTGCCCTTGAACTCCTCGAATATGATTTCGTCCATGCGGCTGCCGGTTTCGACCAGAGCGGTTGCGATTATGGTAAGGCTTCCGCCGCCCTCGATATTGCGCGCCGCGCCGAAGAAGCGCTTGGGCTTAAACAGCGCCGCAGGATCCAGACCGCCCGACAGCGTGCGCCCGGACGGCGGCACGACGAGGTTATACGCGCGCGCCAGTCGCGTGAGCGAATCCAGCAGCACCACAACGTCCTGACCATGCTCGACCAGACGCTTGGCGCGCTCCAGCACGATTTCAGCCATAGTAGTGTGGTTTTCGGGCTGCTCGTCGAATGTAGAGTATACCACGTCGCCCTTGATAGAGCGCTGCATATCGGTTACTTCCTCGGGACGCTCGTCAATCAGCAGCACGATAAGCTTTATGTCGGGATAGTTCTCGGTGATGGCGTTCGCAATTTTTTTGAGCAGCACGGTCTTGCCGGCCTTGGGCGGCGCGACTATCAGACCGCGCTGGCCCTTGCCAATGGGCGAGATCATGTCGATGCAGCGTATCGCAAGATCGGTCGCGTTGTTTTCGTTTTCCAGCTTAATCCGTTCCTGCGGGTATATCGGGGTTAGCTCATCGAACGCGCGGCGGTTGACCGCAGACTCGGGCGACTGGCCGTTGACGGCGGTTATGTACAGCAGCGCGCGATAGCGGTCGCCATCGCGATTGGCGCGGGTCTTGCCGGTCACGAGGTCGCCCGTGCGCAGGCAGAACCGGCGTATCTGCGCGATGGACAGGTACACGTCATTGGGGCCCTGCTTATAGTTTTCGGCGCGCAGGAAGCCGTAGCCGTCGGGCATTATCTCTAATACGCCCTCGCCGTCGCCGCATTCGCCGCTGTGCAGCATTTCGGGTACGGCGGGATTGGACGTACCGTACTCGGCGTTATAGTAAGGCGTGCGGTGGCCGTCCGCATCGATCTCATCATAACGCGAGCGGGGCGCATACTGGCGCGGCTGCTGATATGAATAGTCCTGCTGAGGCTTGCGATAATCGCCCGTTTGCACGTCGGATGGGTTGTACGGGGCTTCGCGCAGCGTCTGATGGGGCGCGTCAGAATATGTACGGCTAAGCACGGGCGTGCGGCCGTTTCTATCCTGATAGCCCGGCTGATATGCATTCGGTTGATAAGTGCGCGGCGCGGCGGGCGAATAGCTGCGTTCGGCACGCGGCGCATATTGCTGACGCGCGCGCATGTCATCGCGGCGGGGGTACTGACCCGCGTCGCCGCCCGGCTGCATCGCCTGATACGTGGGGCGCGAATATGCGTTTTCATTCGGGCGCATGGGTGCGCGCTGATATGTCGGCGCGGGATCACCCGGCTGCATATCGGCCGCAGCTTCGGCTGAAATTGGGCGCTGTACCGGGCGCGCAAAGTCGCGGTTCACATTGACCGGCGCTGGACGCGATTGCGTCGGGCGCGGCTGAAGCAGTTCCGCAGACTTTACAGTATTTTGTGTGGTTTCAGCCGCCGCATCGCCCGATACAGGCACGCTTTCGGCCGCGTCGGTCTGAGCGGCTTCACTTTCTGCCTGAACACCGCTTTGCTGGCTTTCGCCCGCGTTTTCAGCAAGCGCAGCGGGCTGGCTCTGTGCCTGCGCCGCGTCATCCGCCTCGCGCTCGTCCAGCACCTTCTGATATGCTGCCAGCAGTTTTTCAATTATACCCTCTTTATTGATTCCGGCCGGTAATTTCACGCCGTACTGCCGCGCGATGGTGCGCAGTTCGATTACTGTCTTGCCGTATAACGTTTTGTAATCCATAAATGCTCCTTCCGGGTTCCGGATATGCCAATTGCGCATATGCCAAATGTCTAAAAAAGAAATGTGTGAACGGACGCCTCTCCACTATGGCAGTCGTCTGGAAAACATCGCTGCCTTCGCATCGCACAGGCATGCGTTTCAATCGTCAGTCAATAAACCAACCTGAATGCAGTTAAAAGCCTTACCCGCAATGCTGAAATTAAGTCAGATAATGCGGGAGGGGTGCATATTCACCCACTTTTAAAACACATCCCGTTCAAACAGCCCCGCGGCATTTCATAGGAAGTCGAATCAGAAACTGAGCAGTATTTTTACTGCTCCCAAGGGCTTCTTTTTGAAATGCGTCTTCCGCCATTTGACTTGTCATCTCGGATATCGAAGGCCTGCCATGCATCAGCCTGTAATTAATTGTATTCGCATCCGTCCCTGCTTATTCATGTGGGTATATGCGCATCCGGATAGGTCACGTTTTCGCCGGGTGGCGTACCGCCACGACAATGTCGCGATTTACTGCCTGCTCCACCCAATGTTCCATTGCATCGTATGGGCCGCCCTCCATTACGTCCAGACCGCTTTTTTTCATCTGCTCGCGCAATGTCTGCCGTTTCAGCGTATATGTGTTAAACGACAGCGCCAGCGCGCCGCCCGGCGCAAGCAACCTTGCCCACACGGGCACTGCCTGTGCGGTAAAGCTTTCTATCGGGCTTTGGCCGCGCCCTGCGTGGGGCGCGTGCTGAACCCCGTAAGGCAGGTCGCCCGCGATGATATGAAACTTCCTGCGTGGCATTACCTTATCGGCCAGCAGCGTGTCACATACCACAGCGCCCAATGTGCGCGTATCGCCCGCCCTGTACGCGTCTGCGTCATTAGCGGTCGAAAATTGCCACATCGGATACGATTTGCCCTGCGCAGTCAGCGAACCGGTCGCAACGGAATGTTTTAATTTGTGATAGGTAAGATAGCGTTTTAAGAAAGTCTTGAGTTCGTCGATTGCCTTGCCGTCCACATCCATGCCCAGCGCGTTGTCGCCGGAGTTTATGGCCTCCAGCAGCGTAGTACCCCTGCCGCATACGGGATCCAGCACGTCCAGCGGTTTATCGCTAAGCGCATAAGCGCCGCTCAGGCGCGCCACGTTCAAAAGCAGGTGCGTAAACGTCTCGGCAGTCTTGCCCTTATACTTGAGTATGCCGGACAAGTCCTCGCCCAGCAATGCGGCCTTGCGCCCATACAGCGGATACAGCGCGCCGTCGGGCTGTGCGCGGCAGACCATGTAGGCGCTGGACAGACCCGAAAGCAACCGATTCAGACGCTCGTCATCGCAGGGTACATCCACGCATAACGCCGTATGGCCGGCATAAACGCGCTCGCACACCTGCGCGTCCAGGCCGACTGCCTTTAACGTCAATTGTAATTCAACCCGTGACAACTGTTCTATCGACGCCTGATATCTACAATTCTGATGAGGGGCAAGTAAAACAGCAAGCATTTCTGATCTCACTTTTATAAGTATTACATATCTACTATACCAATTTCTATTACGATTTTCAAGGCGCGCACGTTATTTTTTGATTAACCGGTTAATTTTTATTATCGGCGCATGACAAGCGCATGTACGGCGCGTTTTATTTCGCGCAAATGGCTGCATCCGCGCCGCACATGTGCTCCTTCCCATTCATTTGTCGAACAGCATTACGCCCGTGTACGCGTCCTGCCGCGCCATCCAGAAGCCGCCGCCCGCGCCTTCGCGCCATGCGTAGCCCTCCAGCCCGGCGGGCGGTTCGGCCGAATAGCGGCCGGGTATCAGGTACATTACTTCAGAGGGCAGGCCGTCCTCGCACTTTACGCCCACCGCGCAGTCGCCGCCGCCCGCCATGGGCGCGCGCACAAATATGAAGCCGGGCGCGTCCACGGGATACGCGCGCACCGCGTTTTGGAACAGGCGCTTCAGCTCAGCGCAGTTTTCAGGCCACGCGCGCTCCTGTGAGCACTGCCCCTCCAGCAGCCACTTTTGCATAGAGCCGGTATCCTGCTCGGTCGGCTCCTGCGCCGCTTCGGTCAGTTCGCTTTCGGCAATCAGCGCGTCAACCGCCGCGTCCTCGGCGGCTGTTTCGGCTGGGTCTGAGTAGTAATACTCGTATGTTTCGGCTTGGCCGGGCGCATTTTCAGTCGGTGTCTCGATGCTGGTTGCGGTCTGTTCGTCCGCTGATTTTTCGGTTTCAGGCTGTGCTTCTGTCCCTGCCTTAGCCGCCGTCGTTTCCGAAGATGGTGAAGTTGCACTTTCTGTCTTAGCGCTATCCCCTGTCTCACTCGAATCTCCGCACGCGCCCAGCTTTTTCAGCATACCGCGCAGCGTGCTTTCGATCAGCTTGCTCAGTTGCTCGTCGCTCAGCTCGGAATCCTTCTCGCCCGCGATAGACGCGCCCAGCACGCGTATCATGTGCGAACGCTCCTCTGCCGTTTCAGTCTGTTCAGGCTGTTCGCACGCGCCCGCGGCGTTCTGCACGGCTAGATCGTCGTCGGATGAAGCCGCGTCGTCTGTCTGTTCAGAAGCATCGCTCGTCGCGGGTTCGCATGGCTTCAAGTCAAGGCAGCCGCAGCTGTCTCTTATACACATCTCCGAGCCCACGAGACTAGGCA